>JAJRAN010000013.1 GCA_028682915.1 Methanomassiliicoccales archaeon
CGCGGTCCAAGCCACCTGGACGCCGCTCTGGTTCTGGGCCGAGCCGACGGCCGGGAGCGTGATGGTCAGAACGGGAGCGTAGGCGTCAACGAAGAAACGGGTGCGGTTCGTGCCGCTGTTACCCTCCAGGTCCCAGGCCCTCACCAGGACCTCGTGCCATCCCTGGGCCAATGGGGGCAGGAGGGCGGAGGTGGTGAGGCCCACGTCCTGCCATAGCCCCGAGTCGACGCTGACGTCGAAGTGGGCCAATCCCGAGCCCTGGTCGGTCGCGGTCCAGCTGACGATAATGGATGTGGAGTTCACCGACGACCCGTAGGCGGGGACGGTGATCAGCACCACCGGCGGGACCGCGTCCCGCCTCGGCACGTCCAACGAGATGATCACGCTCGCGCCCAGGGAGGACCTGGCCCTGATGTCATAGGTGTAATCGCTGTCGTCGCTGATGGAGGTGTCATTGAACGCGGTCTGGCTGGCTGGAAGGGTGAAGGTGACGGTCCCGGTGGAGTTCATCCTATCGATGTAATACTGGGTCAGGGGCGCGAAGGCGGTGTAGTTGGGCGCGCCCCAGGTCAGGAGCACGTAGACCTTTCCCTTCTTGAAGGTGGCGCCGGTGACCGGCCCAAGCGGCCCGCTGAGGGGCTTGTTGTCCGAGGCCTTCCCCGCCAAGGTGTAGGGGGTGTCGACCATGCCATCGCGGTTGACGTCCGGGGTGGTCATGTCCGCCCAATAGTTGCCTTGCCCGGTGAGCGAGACCCAATCGTCGTTGGAGGAGTCGTCCCGGGCCTGCCTCTTGGTGGGGGATAGGACGGTGGTTGTGCCGTTGTTGTAGAGGAAGATGTTGAGGTAGAAGCGCGAGTGGGAGGTGGAGGTGGCGTCGACCGCGTAGCCGACGCAGCCCTGCACCAGGTTGTCGTGCATGACCAGGGCGCTGGTGCTGGTCAGGACCACTCCGCTGGTGGCCTTAACCACCTGGTTCTGGTAGATCAAGGCGCCGCTCCCCCCCGATATCTGGACGGCGACGACTTCGGAGCTGAGGACGTTGCCATAAAGGACCGGGTAGGAGCATGAGTCCAGCCTCGCCCCCCAGGCGCCGTTCCCACCGAAACGGCTGGAGGTTATCTGGAGACTGGTCTCCCCCGTGGCCCTCAGGCCAGCGAGGGCGTTCCCGAAGAAGCTGCCGTCCACGACCTTGTTGCCGGTCCCCAGCACCGCGATGAGGCCGGAGCCGGTGTTGTAGGAACAGTTGTTCCTGGTGAGGGTGGACGAGCTGGATGAATGGATGTAGATGCCCGCCTGGGTGTTGGCCTGGCAGATGTTGTCCTTAACTATCGCCGATGATGTGCCGTTGAGCTCCATCCCCCGACTCGATCCAGTGCAGGTGTTGTTCGAGGCCTCGGCTCCCGAGCCACCTTGGACCAGTATCCCGACGCCGCAGCCCTGGGCCAGGTTCTTGCGCAGGACCACGCCGTTGCTGGCAGCGACCTGGATTCCGGCCACGGTCTGGCCCTTCACCACGTTCTCGGTTATCTTGGCCCCGGTGCTGGCCCCCTGGGCGACGATGCCCTTCGAGCCGATGGCGTTGATCGCATTGCCAATGACGTTGGCGTTGACGCAGTTCTCCCTCAGCCATATCCCCTGGTCGCTATTGCTTATGGTGTTGTTCATCACCGTGGGGGCGCCGCATCGAAGAAGTTCCAGTCCCGCCAAGGAGCAGTTATGCACCTGGTTGGCCACCAGCGTAAGGCTGGACGAGTCCAAGGCCAGGATTCCGACCTGGGACGGGTTTATGCCATTTTGCCGGACCAGGCAGCCGGAGGTGCTCTGTAAGAGGATCGCGGTCGAGCTCCCCGTCAAGGTGTTGTTCCTGACCGTGGCCGAGGTGGAGTTGGAGAGCGAGATGCCGACGGAGATCGCTCCGGAGAAAGAATTCTGAGAGATGTCGTGCGGGGCCAGGGTGTTGTTGGAACGGATCCCAACGGCCGTGCAGGAGATGAGGGAGTTAAGGTACAGATTGATGCCGTTCGAAGCTTCGGATGTTATGCCGGATTGGCAAGACCCCGCCAGGTTCCCCCACACTTCTACGCTGCGGGACCCTGCCACCATCAGCCCTGTGCCGTCGCTCCAGAGCGAGTTGTCGTGCAGTTGGGAATCAACCAGGTCGGTGGTGTTGATGCCTGAGGTCGAGGAGGAGCAATTGTTGAAGGTGATGGTAACGTTCGAGGAACCCGTTATCGCGATGCCCTGCCCGTCCTCGGTGCAGACGTTGCTATCCACGAGCGTATGATTGCTGCCGATGATGCTGATGCCGACCGAGTTGTTCTGAAGCACGTTGTTTGACAAGGTACCATAGCTGGAGCGCCAAAGGAACAGTCCTGGACCAATAGTGTTCCAGCACGTCACGGAATCGATGGTGATGTTGGTCGAGGCCTCCACCCAGGCACCGGACGGATTGGCGGAGAGGTCGCTCGATTCAATTGAGCAAGGACCGGTGACGTTGAAGAGGGCTATGGCCGCACCTGGCGAGTAACTGCTGACATCCAGCGTCGGTGGCGCGGAACAATTGTAGATGGTCCAATCGGTCATGATGAACTTGAGGGTGGTATTCCCGATGTAGAAGGCAGAGTAGTACCCTTGGGCGTCGAATGGTATCCCAGCTCCATCGATCAGGAATGGTTTGTCGACCCCATCCCTTCCCTGCCCGTCCCAACCATAAAAGGCGGCGGCGGTCACGAGATCGGTGTCATTGTTGATCCTTACGAACGATGAGGCGCCCAGGTCCGCTCCTGGGGCGGGACCGCTCGGCGGCGTTCCCTCGGCCACCACTGAAGCGGATGACACGAGCATGAGGGCTAGCATCATCAACGAAACGAGGGCTAGCGTTCTCTTGACCGTCAGCAATCGTCCACCTTCATCGGCCTAGACTCCTAAGACGAATACGCTATTTATGCATATTTCGAGGGCCTGAGGGCCGATATCATTTTGGATAATGTTCGATGGCGAGAATGGCTTCAAGAAAGAAAACAAAAAGAAGAGATAGGGGAAGGGGTTTCGGTCTCGGTCTGGCATTGCTTACTTCTTGCCTTTGGCCTCGTCATCGCCCTTCGGCTCTTGCGGCTTCTTCTTCATGTAGAAGAAGTAGATCGCGATGATGGCGATGACCGCCACCACGATCACGATGATCAGCCAGGTCCAATCGTCGACCGGGGTCATTCCCAGGTCGCCGAGCTCGGTCGTGCCGCTGCCTACCACCACGTCGTTCCGCACCAGGTCCTTCTGGCCAGGGGCGGAGATGGTGACGTTATAGGTGCCCAGCGGGACATCGATGGCGACGTTGCCGTTCTCGTCGGAGAGCGTCCACAGGTCCCCTCCGAAGCTCACGTTGGCTCCGGAGATGGGGTTCCCGTTCTTGTCCTTGACCACGCCGGTCACGTGACCGATGCTGGTGAAGGACCAGCTGTTCGTCCCGGAGAGGGCGTTGCCTGCCAGGTCGGTGCCGGCCACGGTCGCGGTGTACACCGTTCCGAAGGCCATGTTAGCGCTCGGGGTGAAGATCACCTGAGTGTGCGCCGAGTTCCAGAGATAGGTCCCGGATATCGATGGGTTCAGGGCGACGCTCACGCTTCCGGGCAGCATCTCCTCGCTGAAGTCGACCGTGATCTGCGCGTTCCGCAGCACGCCGTTGGCGCCGGTGGCGGGTACGTGCGAGCTCATGCTCGGGGCCACCGTGTCCACGAAGAACTGGACCTCCACGGAAGCCTCGTTACCGACGTTGTCCTGCGCCTTCACCAGGAAGGTGTAGGGGGTTCCAGAGGTGTCGGTGGCCGTGGTGAACGTGTACGAGGAGTCGGTCCCGATCGAGGTCCAGTCCGCGCTCGAGCCCAGCTTGATCCAGATCTCCTTCACTCCGGACAAGGTGTCGGTGATGTCGAAGTTCACTGTCACGGTGCGGCTGGCCAGATGAGCAAGGTTCGCAGGCGAAGTGATGACCATGCTCGGGGCGCTGAGGTCGACGAGCATGTTCACCATCTTCTCTTGGCTGTTGCCCACCAGATCCCAGGCTTGGACGTGGATCACGTGCCAGCCCTCGGACAGGGGGCTGAAGGTATGGAAGTACTCTCCGGTGACGTTGACCGGGGCGTTATCTTCCACCCATGCCCACCAGTGCGACAGGCCAGTGACGTTGTCCTCCACGTTCCATTCCACCATGGCGTAGTCGTTCCCAGTGATGTTTCCCTCAGTTGGCGAGGTTATGACCACGTATGGCGAGGTGACGTCCACGGTGAAGCTTACGTTCATGATTACGTAGTTGCCAGCGTTGTCGATGGCCTTGACAGATGCCGTGTGCAGCCCTTCGCTCAGACCAGTGAATACGAAGCTCGTGTTCGCGTCGGTCACCTGAGTCCAGTTCTGCCCATCGATCCGGACCGAGTAGTTCTGAATCCCTGACAGGTCATCGTATCCGGTCCATGCGACCGCCACGTCCGCCCAGGCGAACATCGAACCCTCGCTGGGGGAGTCGATGGCCAAGAGCGGGGCGGTCAGGTCGACCACGAAGCTGACGCTGGTGGTGTAGCTGTTGCTGGCATTGTCGAAGGCCCTCACCGAGAAGGTGTGCGCACCCTCGGTAAGGACCAACGGCCTAACGGTGGTGGCGCCCATGTACTGCCATGCCTCGGAATCCAGCTTGGATTCGTAGTAGGCGATGCCGGAGGACGGGTCCATGCCCAGCCAAGCGGCGTTGATGTCCGTTACGTTGTAGTAACCATCGTCGGCCGGGTTGAGGATGACGACCTCAGGGCTAACCAGGTCCACATAGAAGGCGATGCTCACGTTCTGCTTGTTGGTGGCGTTGTCCCATACCGTGATTTTGAACGTGTGCCAGCCCTCGCTGAGGGCCACAGGGGCGGTGTAGGTCTTGTTCAGTCCGATGTAGGCGTCCACCCCGTCCAAGGTTACCATGGTGACGTTCAGGCCCGAGCCTGAGTCGGTTGCGTCCCAGGTGAAGGTCGGCAACTCCGTGTTCAGGTAGCTGCCGTCCGCTGGGACCACGTTGGTGATCGACGGGGGAGCGGTATCCACCATGAACGGGACGGAGGCGGTCGCGTTGTTGCCCGCCATGTCGGTGGCCCTGACGTGGATGACGTACGCGCCATCGGCCAGAGTGAGCTGCTGCGAGCTGTTCAGGTTCACATTGACCCAGCTTCCCGCGTCCAACCGGTACTCGATCTGCCCGAGGTTGAGGTCGGAGGCGGCCCATCTGACCGTCACGTTGCCGGTGTTGTTGAGGGAGCCGCTGGTGGGATAGATGATGTCGATGGTCGGGCTCACCGTGTCCACGGTGAAGTGGCTGACGGTGGTGCCGTTGTTGCCCAAGGTGTCGTTGGCGGCGATGACCATCTGCCAGGCTCCGTCGATCAGCAGCGCCTTGTCGCTGTTCAGCTGGGTGATCCACAAGGAGCTCTTGCCCGTGACATTGACCCAGGCCAAGGGAGCTCCGGTGGTGTTTATCAACCTGGCCCAAGAGCTGTTGACGCCGCTCACGTCGGCGATGCTCCAGCTGGCCGAGAAGTTCACGCTCTTGGTGAACAGACCGTTGGTCGGCGCGATGAACGTCACCACGGGGGCGGCCCTGTCCACGCTGACATTGACCTTGCTGATCACGCTGTTGCCGGCGTTGTCGAAGGCCCTGACCTCGATCGAGTGGGTCCCGTTCTGAAGCCCGGTGACCACGTCGGAGAGGGCAAGGGCCAGGTTCTTCCAAGCGCCAGCGTCCACCCTCAGGGAGTAGTTCTTGATCCCGGAGGAGGCATCGGCCGCCGACCAGGACACCAATATCGAACCAGTGCTGTTCTTGTACCCTTCGTATGGGGTCTTTATAGTCAGGACCGGCGCCTTGGTGTCGACCACTACGTTCACGGCGTCGAACCCGGTGTTGAGGGCAGCGTTCACGACCTTGACGGTGATGAGATGGTTGCCCTCAGGGACACTCAGGAAGGTGTGGCTGACGGAAAGCGACTTGTTGATCCAGCTATCCGCATCCAGCCTTATCTCGTACCACAACACGGCCGACCCGTTGCCCCAGCCCTCCCAGTTCACGGTGATGGTAGAGGTGGCGAAGATGGTGGCGCCAGCGGGTGAGGTGATGTTGACCACCGGGACGTTCCCGGATGGCGTGGATACCGAAACGCTCCTGTTCCCGGAGCTTCCATAGGTATTGTTTCCGATCACGGAGTAGGTGTAGGTGTTGCCGGGCAGGACCGTGCTGTCGGTGTAGGAATCGACTCCGATGCTCACAGCCCATCTCTGGTCCCCGACGCCGCCACCCGTCCTGAACAACACATACTGGCTCTCAGGCGATGAGAGCCTGGCCCCAGCGCTGAAGTTGCTGGCGGCCCAGCTCACCAACACCTGCGGTCCGGCTCCCGCGATCGCCTCAAGGTGGTTGACGGTCCCGATGGTGTAGGTCAAGGGGAAGTTGTCCACCTGGCCGCCGCCATCTAGGGTGTATGGGATGTCGGAAATGCCAGTGTCGTGGACGCTGGGGGCAGCATGGTCGCTCCAATAGTTGCCGAAGCCGGTGTCGTTCCACTGGTTCTGGCCGTCGACGAAGTCGAAGGCTTGGACGCTGCCGGCGTTGCAGCCCTTGAAGACGTTGTGATGCACCACCATCACGGATGTGTTGTACTGGAGGGCGACGCCGTAGCCCAAGCAGTCGAGGAAGGCGTTGAAGGAGATGTTGCCGTACATCGTCTCATTGAGGTTGATGCCCGTGCCGCAGTTTACGAACGTGTTATGATATATGGTCATCCTGCGGCTGCCTCCATTCCCGCTGATACCGGTGGTGCAGTTGTCAAAGGAGTTGTCCTTTACCAAAGCGTCGTTGTTGTCAGTGAGATGGACGCCAGTAGAGCTGTTCCTGAAGACATTGTCGACGATCGTGCAGTTCTCGGAGTCGAAGTGCAGGTGCACCCCGATCGCGCCCATGCTCTCGAAAGTGTTGTTGTGGATGAAGGCGTACCTGGTTCCCAGGGTGCTGAAAAGGCCCAGTGTGCCGTTCACAATGGTATTGAAGCCCACGTTGACCCTCATGGAGTACTCCAACTCGATGGGCCTCTTGACATCGGTGATGTGGTTGCCGTTGATGACCATATCCAGACAGAAGGAGCAGTCGATCCCTATCGTGGTCGCCAAGGTGAGGGCGGTGTAGTAGATGTTGTTGTCCTTGACCACCGGCGAGGTCGAGGCCCTCACGTACATGGCAGTCTCGGAATCGAAGATCTCGCAGTCGTGAATGTCGGCGAACCTGGTGATGTTCAAAGAGATGCCGACCTTCGTGTTGTTGATGACGACATCGTGTATCTTGAAGGCGGTCCGGACGTTCTGGATCTGGATGCCGATGCCGTCATTGGCGGTGTTGTTGATGGTCCAGTTCTTGACCTCGAAGTATAGCGCGGTGATGTTCGCGATGTAGAGCCCTACCGCGGCACCGGCCATATCGATCTGGCGGTCGCCCAAGGTCCCGTCAAGGACGTAGGGGCTGGCAGAGGCGCCCGTCCCGTTCCATCCGTACTGGACCGCGGCCGCGGCCAAATCCGCCTCGCCTTCGATCCTGATGGTATCGCCCGCGGCAGGATACCCCGCGGGAGCGGGGTCGGCCATGGCCGTGGGGATTGCGCTCACAAGAGAAACCATGCTTAGCAGCGCTACCAATAGCGCCGCGATCATCATCCGGTAAAATGCTCTGATTCGACATCCCTCCATGCTTGGTATTTATATTGATATTGAACAGACCATAAATGAGGGGGTATTTATTCGTTGACGCAGCAAAATCAGCGCTGAAAGTCATGCGAGAAACATATCGATGGCCGATGCAATATCTCAGACCTTCCGGAGCATGACCTCGTACAGCTTCTTCACGAATGGGGGCGAGGTGTCGTCGAACTCCCTTATCCACTCGATCTCGTAGCCGCTGCTCAGCCTCCTGATCTTGGCCTCATCGAAAAAATGCACCACGAAGCCCATGGGGTTCTCGTACATGTCCTCCCCCCGGGGCGTGAACTTGCCATAGTGCGGGTCGTGGAAGTTCCTCACCGAGTACATGTTCAGCCCTCCAGGGCGCAGGACGCGGCGGCACTCCTCCATGATGGCCGCCACCTCGGACTCGGTCAGCTCCATGGTGAAGAACATGTGCGAGTAGACGGCGTCGAAGGAGGCGTCCGGCAACGGGATCCCCTTCCTGGCGTCCTGCATCTCGATGACGAAGTCCTTGTCCAGGCACAGCTCCTCGGACCTGTCACGCATGTAGCAGACCCCGGTCTCGGAGTAGTCCAGGGCGGTGACGCTGAGCCCGTTGCGCAGGAAGAGCCACGTGTCACGCCCTTGGCCGCATCCCAGCTCCAGGACCTTCCTCACGCCCCGCTGCTTGAAGATCTGCAGGGCCCTCTGCCCCAGCTCGCTCGGCTCCGAGCCGAAGAACTCCTTCTGCTTGTAGGTCTCGTCCCACTGGCGCTTCTGGTCCTTCCCGCCCGGTCCTTGCATGTCATCAGGGAAGCGCGTGTCGGAGGATATTTCTTTTCCTACATCGAGGACGTGATGTAGCGGGAGGCGGCCAGAGCTGCGGCCTCCCCCTGCGCGATCGAGTCGCGGACGTCCTTCGGCGCCTCGGCGCACCCGGCCACGAAGACGCCGTGCGCGGAGGTGCTGGTGCTCTCGAACCTGCTGTCCTCGCCGATCAGGCCGTCCTTGTCGACGCTAATGTCGAGCATGCTCAGCAGCTCGGCCGTCCCCCGTGATGGGCGCAGCCCGACGCTCAGGACCGCCAGGTCGACCGGTATCTCGTAGAGCTCGTTGAGCAGGGTGTTCTCCCCCACGACCAGCAACCTCTCCGACCCGGGCTTCCTCACCACCATGGAGGGCTGGCCGCGTATGAACCTCACCCCTCTCTCCCGCGCTCTTTTGTAGAGGGCCTCGTAACCCTTGCCATGGGTGCGGACGTCGATGTAGAGGACGAAGACCTCGATGGAATTATCGGCCTCCTTCACCAGGATGGCGTTCTTGATGGCGTTCATACAGCAGATGGCGCTGCAATATGGCACGCCCCTCGCCTCCACCCTGGAGCCGACGCATTGGACGAAGGCCAACGCCTCCACCTTCCCGCCGTCGCTGGGCCGCCTCAGGCCATTCTCCATCAGCTCATCGAAGGAGGTGGAGAGCACGACGTTGGAGAACCTAGCATAACCCAATTCCGGGATGATGCTGGCATCTATCGGCTCCAGGCCGGTGGCCAGAATCATGGCGTCCGCGTGCATCGTCCTCCTCTGCACGCAACCCTTCTCACCGCTGGACGCCTTGAGCTCCAGCTCGACCTCGAATCCCTTTCCGACCTTCCTGAGGAATGAGACCTCGGCCCCGAGGACGGCTTCGAATCCCTCGGTGTTGCCCAGCTCACCCAGGAACACGTCGATGATGTCCTGCCCCTTGTCCATCGATGGGAAGACCGCGGAGGAAAGGGCCACCCGGCCCCCGAGCCTCGGCTCCCTCTCCACCAGCACAACCCTGATCCCCTGGTCCACCAAGGAGAGCGCGGCCGCCAGGCCGGCTATCCCCCCTCCCACGACCAGCACCGTGCCCCTAGGACTCGCAGCGTTCACGTAGCTCTCCCCCAATCCTCTAGACCCTCCTTCATAGAAAATGTTTGGCTCTCTCCCATGCCATGGGCGAAGAGGTTCCGGGCATAGGGTTAAAATCATCGGGCGCGCATCAACTGCGACGGAGCGGGCAGCATGCTGGAGATAGAGGACCTACATGTCGAGGTAGGGGGACGCAAGATCCTGAAGGGTGTGAACCTGAGCGTGATGGCCGGGTACACGAACGTGCTCTTCGGCCCCAACGGCTCGGGAAAGTCCACCTTGCTCATGAGCATCATGGGCTTCGGGGGCTACAAGGTGACCCAGGGGAGGATACTCTTCAACGGCGAGGACATCACCAAGCTCTCCGTGACCGAAAGAGCGAACCGGGGCATCGGGATAATGATGCAGAGGCCGCCCAACCTGGTGGGCGTGAACCTGCGCAACATGCTCCAGGTCACCGCCAAGGACCGGCCGGCGCCAGCCGAAGGCGCCAAGGAGCTGGACATGGAGCGCTTCCTGGAGAGGGACGTCAACGTCGGGTTCTCGGGCGGGGAGATCAAGCGCTCGGAGCTGCTCCAGCTGGAGGCGCAGAACCCCTGCCTCTACCTGCTGGACGAGCCTGAGAGCGGGGTGGACCTGGTGAGCATCGAGAAGGTGGGCCACAAGGTGAACGAGCTTCTCCACGGGACCAGCTGCGCCGGCAGGAAGGGGAGGGCGGGGAAGGCCGCCCTGGTGATCACCCACACCGGCCAGATACTCGATTACATCGAGGCCGACCGCGGGTATGTCATGTGCAACGGCACGGTGATGTGCTCGGGGAATCCAAGGGAGCTCCTGCAGGAGATCAGCAAGATGGGATACGAGGAGTGCATAAAATGCAAGCTGAGACTGACCACCGTGAACTGAGGAGGAAGGCCGAGGAGGCCAAGGATAAGAAGGCCGCCTTCGGCGAGGACATCGACCTCGAGAAGTTCAAGGAGGGCTCGAAGGACCTGGAGAAGGTGAAGGCCCTTAGCGAGCTCGGGGACGAGGAGAAGCAGACGCTCCTCAACGCCGGGGTCGTGCCCAGCGAGGAGGGCCGCTCCGGCTCCTTCGTGCTCATGGACGAGAGCGTGGTGCACTCGTCATCCAAGGTCCAGGGCGTGGAGGTCATGCCCGTCTCCGAGGCCTTGAAGAAGTACAGCTGGATGAAGGACTACTATTGGAAGGCGGTCTCGCCCGAGGCCGACAAGTACACCGCCCGGACCTTCATGGAGGAGGCGGACGGGTACTTCATCCGCGCTCTGCCCGGCGCGAAGGTCAAGGCCCCGGTCCAGACCTGCCTCATGCTGAAGGGGAAGGGCGTGGCGCAGACGGTGCACAACATCGTCATCGTGGAGGAGGGCGCGGAGCTGGACGTGGTCACGGGCTGCTCTACCTCGAAGGGCGTGGAGAGGGCGCTGCACCTCGGCATCTCGGAGTTCTACATCAAGCGCAACGCTTCGCTCACCTTCACCATGGTGCACAACTGGTCCGAGCAGATCGGGGTCAGGCCGCGCACGGTCATCGTCCAAGAGGAAGGGTCCACATTCATCAACAACTATGTGGCATTGAGGCCCGTTAAGACCATCCAGACCTATCCCACGGCGCGGATGGAGGGGCGCAACTGCTTCTCGCGCTTCAATTCCGTGGCGATCGCCCACAAGGGCAGCGAGCTCGACCTGGGCTCGAGGGCTATACTCTCCGGGGAAGGGTCGAGGTGCGAGATGATCTCGCGCACCATCGCCAGCGGCGGCAAGGTCATCGCCCGGGGCCAGATGATCGGCAAGGCCAAGGGCGTGAAGGGGCATCTCGAATGCCGCGGCCTCATCTTCGGGGAGGGCGGGGTGCAGGTGGCAATACCTGAATTGGAGGCCTATGTCCCCGACCTGGAGATGACGCATGAGGCGGCCGTGGGCAAGATCGCGCAGGACCAGGTGGAGTACCTGATGGCGCGCGGCCTGTCGGAGGACGAGGCCGTGGGCATAATCGTCCGAGGGTTCCTGGAGGTGGGCATCCGCGGTCTACCAGAGAACCTGAAGAAGGAGATCGACAAGGCCATCGAGCACACCGACATGAAGAGCATGTGATGGATGTTGGAAGGATGGGAAATGGCGCGCTTTGATGAATTGGCCCTTTGTGAACCATATATCCCCCAATTTAAGTTCAAGTAGAGCGAGAAGGGGGGGGGGAATGGCCCTTCGAGCTTCGCTAGGCATTGCGTCCTGTCAGCAATTGAATTGACAACTGCCTCCATCAACCCAATCCAGAGGAGGGGCCATACTGGATTCGTGATTCCGGGTCCAAATTCGATTAAGGTTATATATGCGGTGCAGGGTGTGAGCGCATCGGATGCTCACTGGCTCACCCATCATCACCGTGGATGGTATTACCAAGCACTTCGGCAAGCGGAACGAGATCGAGGCTCTAAAGGGGGTGACCTTCTCGGTCCGGAAGGGAGAGGTCTTCGGCCTGCTGGGGCCCAACGGCTCCGGGAAGACCACTCTGATCAGGATACTGAATTGCATCTTCGAACCTACCTCTGGTACTGCCGTGGTGAATGGCCACGACCTGCGGGACAAGGACGGCGTCAAGCGGAGCACGGGCTTGCTGGCGGAGAACCCTGGCCTCTACGAGCGACTGAGCCCCCGCGAGTACCTGGAGTTCGTGGGCGCCCTGTACGACGTGGACAAGGCCGCCCTCGGAGAGCGCGTCCCCAAGCTCCTAGCCATGTTCGGGCTGGACCATCGGTCAGACGACCTTATCGAGGGCTTCTCCAAGGGCATGAGGCAGAAGGTGCTCATCGCCGCGGCATTGGTCCACGATCCCCCCATCATCTTCCTGGATGAGCCGACCTCGGCCCTTGATCCCCGAGCATCGCTGGTGGTCAGGGACCTGATAAGGGACCTCTCCTCCCAGGCGGGGAAGACCGTCTTCGTTAGCAGTCACATCCTGCCCATCATGGAGGAGGTCTGCGACCGCATGGCCATCATCAATGAGGGGAAGATAGTGGCCCTGGGCACCGTGGAGGAGATCGTGGCCAAGGTAGGGGCAACCAGCCTGGAGCAGGCGTTCCTGGAGCTGACCGGGGGCAGGGAGAGGGTCGATCTCCTTTCATGGAGGGACCCGGTTGGCGCGACCTAAGTGGCTCATCATCGCCAAGAACGAGTACCTTCTCAAGACCAGTGGATTCCCCGGCTGGCGCAGGGTCTTCCCCATCCTCGTCATCGCTGCGGTCCTCCTCTACGTGCTGGTGGTCGCCCCCTGGATGTCGTCCTTGGTCTCCGACCTCACCGAGTCCTTGCTCCTCTCCGACTCGGCATTGGCCTTCATGCAGGTGATGCTTTTCATCATCTTCGTGAGCATCCTGACCATCCCGATAATGCAGACCCTGCAGGACACCAACGTCGCTCCCCTGGAGACCTTGCTGTCGGCGCCGGTGAAGCCGAGGGATGTCCTCCTGGGCAGGTACCTGGGGTCGCTCCCGCTCTACACCATCGTCATCTCGGTCATCGCCGGCACCTTCCTGGCCTTGTTCATCCCCTTCGGCATCACCCTGGACCAGGTGCTGCTCGCCGTCGTGGTGTTCGTCCTGGTGGTCATGATCGCCCTGTGGCTGGGCGTGCTCGTCGCCGCCGTGCTCAAGGCCTGGCTGGGTAGGAGCCTTCGCGGCCGCGAGGCGGGCCAGGCCATCGCCCTGCTCATCTCCCTGCCCCTGGTGGCGGTCATGTGGACAGCCATGAACGGGGACATGCTAAGGGCTTTGCAGGGCCAGGGCGGCTCCCTCTCGGGACCGTTCTCGGTGCTCCCCAGCTCGTGGGGAGCGGACGTCATCCTCCGGATGCTTACGAACCCAGGCGATATGAGTTTGGAGCTCAGCCCGACCCTGTTAGGTGTCCTCGGCCTGGTGGTGTTCCTGCTCGTCTCCATCCTGGTGGGCATGGCCCTCTCTGGATGGGCGTATGACCTGGAGCCAGTGTCCTTCTCCGTGTCTCGGGCCAAGCCTGAGGGCAGGTTCTTTAGGTATGTCAGGAGGGTAAGCGCAAGGGGCTCGCTGGCCGCCGTGGTGGTGACACTCCTCAAGGACTACGGGCGCCGCATGGAGAACCTGTCCCGGGTGATCTACATCCTCGGCTTGGTGGTGATGATGGAGGCTTTCATCCTGGGCTCCTTGCCCCAGGGCAACTATGTGAGCGTTTCGCTGCTCACCATCACTTGGATGATGGCCTTCCTCTGCGTCTTCGTGGTGGGGGAGGTCACGGCCAGGGGCAAGGAGAACCTCTTCGTCTACCGCAAGGCGCCCAAGGGCGAATCCAGGCTGGTGCTGGGAAGGGTCATCCAGGGGTGCATCGTGGTGCAGCCAGTGGCGGCGTTGTCCGCGCTCATAGTGCTCCTGCCATCGAACATGCCGTTGCTCGATGTGGCCCTCCTGACCTTGGCGGTGGTGGCCATCGCCACGGCCTACGTGATCATGTCTATCGGCCTTTTCCTGATCTCTCCCTCATTCAGCGAGAAGCCTTCCGAGATGGTAGGGAACGCCATCTCCATACTGGTGATCTCCTTCTTCCTGTATGTGGTCTGCATCGTTGCCTATGGAGAGCCCTGGGGGATCTTGGCGCTGCTGTTGTTCAGCTCGTGCATAGGCTCGATTCTGCTCATGGCGGGAGCTCGCCGCATCAAGTCCATAGAGTGATCACGAGGCAGCTATCAATTCATCGGGCTCACTTCAGGCTTCTTTGGGCCCAGTGCGTCAAGTTCCTCACAGATGCTTCGTCGGTGACGTAAGGACTAGGCAAACGGATATCCGTGGGAAGTCCGTAGGAAGGGCCCGCGGACATGAGAGAGCTCAACCCCGATGCCCTGCATATCAGGTATGATGGAGTGGCCATCGAGGACTTCTCCCTCCCCAGACGCTACACCTCACCCATTCCGATCGCACGGGGAATCTTGTCCCTTAACGTGCCAGATATCCTCCTACTAAGTTCATTTGAAGCTCGAAGGGCGGTACCAGCTCCTCCAGCTTGACCAGGCATCACGTGCGATGCTTCAATCAACGATTGGTTGCGCTCTCGGCGCAGCGAAGTCCATCATTGACGCAAATCCCAAGGTCGCTTTGCGTTATCAGTTTTCCATAAACGCTGGTT
>JAJRAN010000095.1 GCA_028682915.1 Methanomassiliicoccales archaeon
GGAAGTGGTTTCGAGCTCAGTTGCACTCGATCTGGCCGTACTTCTTGGTGGTGTCCACCACCGCCTTGATGTTCTCCAGCTTGGTCGCCAATGCCGGAGGCACCTCGCAGCCCGACGCCACGCAGTAGCGGGAGTGCAGGCCCTTGGCGCACATGGCGGTCTTGACCTCCTGCAGGAGGTTCATGGTGGTCTTCTCGATCTTCTCGGTCGAGAAGCGGACGAAGGCCTGCGGGTCGATGTTGCCCGCGACCAGGCAGTTGTCGGCGTAGCCCTTCATGATCGTCTCCTTGGCGGATGGCGATCCCGGGATGAGCGGGTACCAGGCCATGGAGTAGATGGCGGGCTTGAAGGCCTTGATCTGAGTGTCCAGGTGCGGCAGGTCGGCGCAGTTGTGTATGCAGAAGGCCATTCCCTTCTCCTGCGTCAAAGCGTTGAGTTCCCTGGCATATTTCGCCTCGAACTCCTCGTATTCCTTGTCGCCAAGGCAGGAGTATGAGCCCCAGAGATAGTCCCAGACCAGCCCAGCCGGCTTTGCATTACCGAACTCCTCGACCATGGCAGCATCAAATCTAGTGATGTCGGCCAAGGCCTTGTGCACCGCAGAGCGGTGGTTGTACATGTCCATGAAGACCTTCTCCGCGCCGGCGCTCTGGGTGAGGATCAGCAACGGGCCTTCCAGGAATCCCGCGGTGATGACCTCCTTGCCAATCTTATCCACGAAGATCTTCGTTCCCTCGGTTATGACCCCGCTCCTGCCCTTCTTGGGGTTGGGCATGTTGGCGAACTTGGTCTCGTAGTCTTGGGGGCTCTTTACGACCGGGTCGACGACGAACGGAGTGTTCTGCTCGTCGAAGCGGACGCCGGCGCCGTAGTCGCCGGCGCAGACGGACAAATCCATCAGCCCGATGGCGAAGTCGTAGTCCATCGCTCTCTGACCGGCGACGAAGGCCTCGGCGTACTTCCTCGGGTCCGAGCACCACTCGGCATAGGTCGTGGGCGTGCTGAGCAGCCTGCGCTGCACGCCGCATGCGATGGGGTAGGCGGTGATGCGGTCCACCGGCTTGTTTTGCAGGGAGTTCACCACCCTTTCGATATGCGTCATTCTGTCGCTCATCTCATTCTCACCTTCCTCTCCTTCAGATTGTTGTATTATTACGGGGCGAGCTTCGCCATCCACTGAGGTGAAATCGGGGGTGGTTGATCTAACCTCGGGGGATGGCCAAGAAGCCCTTGCAATTCCATTAGCGCAATTGTAGATCGTAAGCTATGAACATTCTCTTCCACAAATAAAGTATTATAAATTGCAGAGCCAGCGTTCTCAAATCTTGATTGAGGATGGCTTCCGCTTCTTTTCCGACACGCCCTCGAAGAATTTATTCAGACCCTCCAAGGCCGCGATCCCTTTCGCAGTGATCGAGTACGACCTCCTTCGACGGCTAGAACGGACGTAACCAGCTTCCTTCAAGGCCTTGATATGAAATTGTAGATGCCCCGTCCTAAGGCCCAGCGACTTAGATATCTGGGTGAAGCTCATCTCCTGACGGGAGATCATCTTCAGTATCTCGATCCGATAGGGATTCGCCAAAGGGCCTATCAGGTTGGCCACTTCCTCCGATGGGATTTCCTGCTCCAAGCTCCGCCTGTGCTCCGAAAAGAACCTGCCTTGAGATGACAACCTGGTGAACCCAGTCTCTGGCTGGATATAATTGCGGAACATCAGATTGTCCGAGATGGAGAAGAGGACCTTGATGTGATGGATCATCTCGATGGTGCCGTTGGAGCATTCGTCGTCCTTGCACGGGGATCGATCACTGGCGAACTCTCCCTCCGTGTCCTCAAGGATCATCATCGCGCCCGTGATGTCCTCCCTTTCGAAGGCGGCCATGGTGTCATCGCGCATGGCGCACACGTTCTTGATGCAGGTCAACTTGTTCGGGCACCTGGACGAGCTTCGTATCCTATCCAATCCAGAGTCGAAAAGCGTCCCGGAGTTGTCCCCGAACACCGATTGTATCTGCTCGGAGAGCGCGCGCTTGTAATCATCATAGCGCACCCTGATCAGCGACTCATTGAACGATTCCAAGGACTTGCTGATCTCATCGAGCTTGGTCAACAGCTCTTCCTTTTCCTGGTTCATGGTTTAGTAAATTAAAGTATTACAAAATAGATTAAGCTTTCCATCGAACCTCAGGCACGGTCTAGTAGGACGATGTTCTCATTCGTGGATATCACTTTGTCATTGCTGACCTTCCCGTTGCCTTTGGCCTTCTCCTCGGCGCACTTGTCCAATAGCTTGGGCAGGTCGGTTGAGGAGAAATTGGCCACGCCCTTGGCGAAGGTGCCGATCCGGACCACATCGCCCTTCTTGAACTTCCCCTCGATCGAGGTTATCCCGCATGGCAACAGGCTCTTGCCGTTCCTGATGGCCTTTTCTGCTCCGGAGTCGACGACGAGCTTACCTTTGGGGGCCGCGAAGAGGATCCAGCGCTGCTTGTTGGTGTATCTAACCTGGGCCGTGAAAAGGGTCCCCAGCTCCTCTCCGCCTATCACGCGTTTTATCACCTCGTGGGTGCGGCCATTGGCGATCACCATGTTGATGCCCGATTGCATGGCGACCTTGGCGGCGGAGATTTTGGTCCTCATGCCACCGACCGAGCGGTCGCTGAGGTTCTTTCCAGCTATGCGCTCTATGTCCTTGGTGATCTCGTCCACCGTTCGTATCAATTGCGCGTCCGGATCGACCTCGGGGTTACGGTCGTAGAGGCCGTCGACATCGGTCAACAGCAGCACCAGGTCGGCGTCGATCTTGCTGGCGACCAAGGCCGAGAGCTTGTCGTTGTCCCCGAATATCTCCTCTATCTCGTCCGTGGCGATGACGTCGTTCTCGTTGACGATGGGGACCGCCCCGAGCCTGATCATCTCGTCCATGGCATTCTTGAGGTTCAGATAGCGAATGCGATCGGAGAAGGCGCCATAGGTCAGAAGCACCTGGCCGACGCATTTCCCGTACTTGCGGAAGGCATCCCGCCACGCCATCATAAGCGTCGCCTGTCCGACCGCGGCGCAGGCCTGCTTAGCAGCCATGTCCTGTGGCCTCCGGTCCAATCCCAGCTCAGTGGTGCCTGAGCCGATCGCGCCGGAGGTGACGATAATTGTCTGGATGCCACGAATGGATAGGTCCATCACCTGCTTGGCAACGCCCTCGAGATATGATTGGTCTATGGTGCCATCCGAGCGGCAGATGGTATTGGTCCCTATCTTCACCACGACTCGTTTGGCGGCGAGCTTCCTCATAGCAGCTTCCTGTGGGTGAACTCCTTTGCGCCCTTGCCCACGTAATCGGCGACTATCTGACCGCTCCCACGGAGCTTCCATTTGTAGATGGTGAGCCCTTCGAGGCCGACCGGGCCACGGGCATGGGTCTTGTTGGTGGATATCCCCACCTCCGCCCCCAGCCCATAACGGAATCCATCCGCGAACCGCGTAGAGCAGTTCCACATGACGCTGGCAGAGTCCACAAGGTCCATGAACCTCTCAGCGGCTTGCCTGCTCTTAGTGATGATCGAGTCAGTGTGATGCGAGCCATATCTGTTGATGTGCTCGATCGCCTCCTCCATGGAACTAACGACCTTGATGGAGAGAACGAGGTCATTGTACTCGGTGGCCCAATCCTCTTCCGTGGCCTCTTCAGCCTTGATCAAGGCCCTGGTCGGCTCGTCCCCCTTTAACTCGACCCTCGCCTTCTCATATTCCGCCGCCATCGAGGGCAGGAAGTCCCTGGCCACCCTTTGGTTGACGAGGAGCGTCTCCATGGCGTTGCAGACCGCCGGGTACTGGATCTTGGCATCGTAGCAGACCCTGAGCGCCAAGGCGAGGTCGGCGTCCTCGTGAACATAGGTGTGGCATATTCCGGCAGCGTGCCCCAATACTGGTATCTTGGTCGACTCCTGGATGGAACGCACCAGCTCATTCGAGCCACGGGGGATGATGAGGTCCACGAGGCCGTCGAGGGCCAGCAGGGAGCGGAACTCCTCTCTGGTGGAGAGGAGGTGAACTGAACCTTCGAAACATGGATCCGTCTGGATGATGGCTTCGTTGATGACCTTGACGAGCGCCTCGTTGGTGCGCTTTGCCTCAGAGCCTCCTTTTAAAAGGACGGCGTTGCCCGATTTCAGGCAAAGGGTGGAGATCTGCACCAGCGCGTCGGGACGGGACTCGAAGACTATGCCGATGACGCCTATCGGGCAGCTGACCTTCTCGAGGATCAGCCCGTTGTCGAGCTCCGTCCTCGAGAGCACCTTACCAATGGGGTCTTCCTGCGCGATCAGGGACCGTATCTGCATCGTCGATTCGTCGAGCTTGGCAGAGTCATAACGAAGCCGCTTCAATAAAGGGGCCGCGAGATCGTGGCGCTTCGCCTGTTCGATATCGCGGTCGTTCGCGAGCAATATCTCAGCCTTATGGCTTTCGAGCTGGTCCGCTATGCTAGCCAATGCCAGATTGCGTAATGCGAGCGGAATGGCGGCTAGCCCGAATGAGGCGCGCTTGGCGCCTTCGGCCGCCTCTTTGGTACTATCCATGACGCACGGTAGCATTTCCCATGAGCCCATAAGCGTTTCGCTGTCGTAAGAATTGACCGAGGGGGCGTCGTTATTAGTTCATCGCGGCCCCAATGGGGCACCACAGGACTCGCACTTCTTCGTTCCCTTATCATTCTGGAGGCCACAATATGAGCATCTCGCCAAAATGATAGATGTGCTCTCTTTAGCCTTCCAGTCATCCATCTGCTTCTTTCTATTATGATATGCGAGCAGAAAAAGGACGGCGGCTATGGCGCAGGTCAGGAAGGCAGCGTACAGGAAACCCTGAACAGCTATCGCTCCTATCAAACCGAAGAAGAACCCGAAGAAAGCCAGTAGTCCTCCTATACCTGCCATCATTATGACAGCAATCGATGGCTCTGGTTTTTCCTCCACGTATGGAACAGCCTTCTTCCCGCAGAAAGGACAGAACGACTGCCCTTGCCCAAGTTGGGCCTCGCAGCTCTGGCATGTTGCCAGTCCATCACCTGACAAAAGGGATGTCGCGATGACACTTAGTAACTTGCGAGACGGCTATCGCAACAGATATTCACCTGAAATAGGGTTAGGGGCGGTCCATAGATTGTTTGCTCTCGATGTCGCTGGATCGCGTTACTACCATTTTATTAATCATGATGTCCGGTAGGGGTGCCATGAAGTCCTGGCGGTAGCGCCGCACCTTAGGGCTCGCCTGCCCCTCGAACCACTTCCCTATTTTTGTCAGAGCTGGTGGTCCCGCATGGAGAGTCCCGAGGCCATGAGGTCGTTTTCCATAAGGCAAAGCATTAGATGTCCCAATAGCCCTCTGAAACCAACTGCCCCGCCGAAAATAGGTGACACGAAATTGCATTCTTTGGTGTTAGACAACGTAACTTCTGGCTACAACAAGCAAGCCGTCTTGCATGACATTAGCTTTGAATTGAAGGAACCATCGATTTATGTTGTCTTAGGGCCGAACGGCGCTGGCAAGACGACCCTTTTCAGGACGATCGCTGGAGTATTGGAGCCTTACAGCGGCAAGATTCTTCTGGACGACCAAAACACAACCATATCGGGTGAGGCTAGGAAAAGAATGAGCTACCTCTCCCAATACAACGCGATGCCAGAAGAGATGACCGTTTACAACGGGCTCAAGTTCTACTCCGATATTGGAGGGGGGGATCTAGACGCGGCGATCGAACTGCTGGGTCTTGAAGAGCTGAAGGATAAAAGGTTCTCCGATCTCTCACAGGGACAGAAGAAGAGAGCTGCGATGGCGAAGGTGTTTCTTCATGAAGGCGATTTG
>JAJRAN010000027.1 GCA_028682915.1 Methanomassiliicoccales archaeon
CTTGGCGACCAGCGGCCCGGTCGCGGCGTGGATGCCCGTGTACCCCACCACCAGGCTCATGCGCGGGACCTGGCAATCATGGATGTACCATTCCCTGATGTCCTTCTGGAGGTGCCAAAGCAACCGGTCCCCGGCTCGGGAATCGACGAAAACCCCTTGGCCATGGCTGCTCGTGGAGGTGTCGATGGGGCTGGCCCGGCCTTGGACCGAGGACTCGACCTCGAAGGCGTCCCGGGCCACCTCCTCCTCCACCACCCTCCCCCCCTTCATGACCTTGAGGGCGGCCAGGAGGGATGTGGAAATGGCCGCCGAGGACCCCATCCCCGAGCCAGAAGGGATGTCGGAATGGGTCTCGATGCAAAGAGGCTCGCTGCTCCAGTTTGAGGCGATGGCGCTGTGGATGTAAGGATGCAGCTTTGGAGAAAGGGGCGCCCCGTTCATGGTGAAGGAGCCGCATCGGTGCACGTGGCACCTCAGCCTCAGGTCAACGGCCACGGCTATGGCTGGCTGCCCGAATACCACGGCGTGCTCCCCGAGCAGGATGACCTTGCCCGGGGCGGAGGTTATCACCATCGCTGGCTCGATGCACTTGCCCGAATTAAACCGTTTGCCCTGGCTCAGATGAGCTCGTAGTGCTTGAGCGCTGCCTCGACCACCTGGTTGGGGGACTTGCCCTTGAGGTCCTTGCGCGGGCCGTTCCAGAACTCCTCCTCGAACTCAGCCAACGCCTCCGCCAGCTTGTCCTCGTCGTCGAACTCCTTCCCCTTCTTGGCCATGAACTCCTCCTGGAAGGTCTTGAGCAGGTCGACGCCGTACTTCTTGTTGATCAGCGTCACGGCGAGGTAATCGTCGATGTTCTCCGCCAGGACCACACCCACCTCCTCGGGCAGGATGTCCATCATCATGTCCAGGATGGAGTTGCTCAAGGTGAGGAAGAGCATCTCCCGCTTGTTGCTCTCGGGCGCCACCTGCTGGTCGACCGCCGCCACCAGCGACTCGAACCACAGGTCCCGAAGGGCATAGGACCGCTCCGCGTTCTTCCCGAACATCTCCTGGGTCGCGGTCATGCAGCCGCAGGTCTCGTCGTGCACATGCTCCTCGGGGGCAGGGACCTTCTTCTTCGGTGCCTGGGGCTGCTGCTTCTTCGCCTTGGGGTTGGACTTGGATGCTTTCTTGGTAGCCATGAATTAACCATCTCCTTTTGGGACAGGACGGAGAGGGCTTAGCCCCTATTTAAAGAAGGTCTGTTTTACTTCATTCCAGATAGTTCGGACAGCATCTTCAGGCAGGCCTGTTTCTTTGCGTCCGTCTTTCGCTTGGCGCGTCCCTCTCGCCGCTCATCCCCGACATGGCAGAAGACCACCCAATAATCAGGGTCGTCATGGTCCCTCGCGGAATCGTAGAGGGGGGCGCCGAGCCCTTTGGACGCGCACAGCTCCTGCAGCTCATTGATGGCCCGGAAGGCGACGGGGGGGTCGCCCTCGAGCGGGACGAAGGCACGCACGAAGCGCTGGGCGGCGTCAAGCCCTACATCCAGGTAGATGGCGCCAAGGAGCGCCTCCACGGCATCCGCGACCATCTTGTCCGAGACCTCGTCCAGTCCCAGACTGGGACCGAGGCGAAGCGCCTTCCTCACCCGCAACGCCTTGTCCACCCTGGCCAGGTTGGTCTCGTCGACCCTCCAGTCCAACTCCTTGGATAGCTCCCCTTCGTCGGCGGACGGGCGGTTCTGGTAGAGCCAATCGACGACACAGAGCTCCAGTACCCGGTCCCCGAGGAACTCCAGCCTCTCGTAGGACGTCGCCCGCCCGTCCTCTTGCTGGAAGGAGCGGTGCTGGAAGGCGTGGCGGAGCCTTTCCTTCCGGCTGAAGGCGATCTTGGCCCTATCCAGGATTATCGCCTCTATCCTGTCCATCTCCCTCCTGAAGCGGTCCTGCTCCACCTCGGGATCGACCCGTCTGGAATTCTGGCTCATCATCTCACTCGAGGGCCGCGCAGACGATGTCCACCAGGTCCCTGACCTTCCATTCGCCTGACCCGGCCGACTTGATGCTGTCCTCGATGTTCTGCTCGCACCAGGGACAACAGGATACCACCTCTTGAGCGTTGGTCTCCTTGACCATGTCCAAGCGCCTCGCGCCAATGGAGGTGGCGAGGTTGGGCCTGGCGGTCTTGACCCCGCCGCCGGAGCCACAGCAGGCGCTGTTCTCCCGGTTGCGGGACATCTCCCTCAGGCTGATCCCCGGCACGGCGCGCAGCACATTCCTGGGCGCATCGTAGATCCCTCCCGCCCGCCCCAGATGGCATGGATCATGATATGTGATCGTCACCTCGTTCTCCGGCACGGCCTTCAGCCTGAGGCGCCCGGAGGCGATGGCTCCTTCCAGTATCTGGGAGATGTGCAGCACCTCGAAGCCCGGCTCCCCGAAATGCTCTGGATAGTCCTCCTTCCAGGCCTTGTAGCAACCGGCGCAGGTGACAACCACCCTCTTGGCCCCAGCCTTGCGCATGTTCTCGATATTGGCCTTGGCCATCTCCTCGAACATCGTGACCTCGCCCACCCGCAGCAGGGGCGATGAGCAGCACCGCTCCTCCTTTCCCAGGTAACCTATGGGCTCGTCCATGGCCCTGAATATCCTGACCACGCTCTCCACCAGGTTCTGCTTCAAGAGGGAGGGGGAGCAGCCGGCGAAGAACATGGTCTCGCATTTCGTCGGCAGCTCGTACGGCTTGGCCCACCTCGCCCGCTGCGCCCTGGGCGCCATCCACGGGTTCCAGTAGTTGCGGATGGAGGCGATGGCCACCTTGTGCGGCGGCAGGGGCGGGACCCCTTTCCTCAAGGCCATGGCCCTTAGCTTCTCCACCGCCTTCTCCGGCACCTTGATCTCCTGGGGGCACACCGCCCAGCAGTTCTTGCAGGTGGTGCAGTTGTACATCCCCGAGGCCAGGGCCATGGCCACCCGGTCCTGCGTGTCCCGGCGGTCCTGGGAGAGCTCGGCCAGCTTACGCATCCCCATGGGGCCGAGGTACTCCTCCTGGATCTCGTTGACGACCGGGCAGGCCGAGAGGCAGGCGAAGCACTCGATGCAGGACCGTAAGGACTTGATCTCCTCCACCTCCCCTGGCAGCATCAGCTCCGGCCGGGCATTCACCTCAGGCCTCTGCACATAGGGCTGGATGGCCTCGAAGCGCGAGTACGCCCTGTCCGTGTCGACCACCAGGTCCTTGATCACGGGGAAGGTCCGCAGGGGCTCGATGGTGATGGCCTCGGTCCCGGCCGGGATCTCGGTCTTGCAGGCCGGTCCTGGCTTACCGTCCACCATCACCGTGCAGGAGCCGCATTGCGCCGCGCGGCATACCCATCGGTAGGCAAGGCTCCCATCGTGATGCTCGTGAATGTAATTGAGCGCGTCCAGTACGCGCATCTTCTCCGTGTAGGGGACGAGGTACTCCTCGAAGTGCGGGGCTGCCTCGGTCGAAGGATCGAAGCGCAGGACCTTGACCCTCACGGTGGTCATTTGCCCGCCCCCTCCGGCCGAAGCTCCGTGGCCTGGATGGGAGTGGTGGTGGCCTCCATCCTTCCCTCCTTGCCTTTCATCACGTTCACGTTGACGAACCAGTGGACATCGTCGCGCCTAGGATGGTCGGAGCGGAAGTGCGCGCCCCGGCTCTCCTGGCGCAGGAGGGCGGAGCGCACGATGGCCTCGCTCACCAAGAGCATGGAGCGCAGGCAGATGGCGTCGTACCACTCTGGATTGTAGAGCTTGCCGCCGGAGACGCCCGCCCGTTCCGACCTGCCGAGCAGGGACTGTATCCCTTCAAGGGC
Source organism: Methanomassiliicoccales archaeon (assembly GCA_028682915.1). Classification (GTDB taxonomy): domain Archaea; phylum Thermoplasmatota; class Thermoplasmata; order Methanomassiliicoccales; family UBA472; genus JAJRAN01. Next base: position 3,827 of record JAJRAN010000027.1, read on the forward strand.
GCGGATCAGGTCGGCCTCGTTCCGGACGATCCCGACCTTGGCCCACATCAGCTCCCGCAGGTCGCGCTTGATCGCCTGCGGCCTCTCGCCCTTGCGGAACATGGAGTCCAGCCTGGCCTCCTCCCGCGACAGCGCGGCCTCGTCAAGCGCTGGCATGATGGGGGTCGCGGCCGCCAGGGCGGCGGAGCGCCCGGCCCTGGCGCCGAAGACCTGGGTCTCGGCCAAGGCGTTCCCCCCCAGGCGGTTCCCGCCGTGGACCCCGGCCTCGTTCTCCCCCGCCAGGAACAGACGGCCCACGGTCGTGGACCGATTGTCCTCCGGCCTGATCTTCACCCCACCCATGAAATGATGCGCCGTGGGCGCCACCTCCATCGCCTCCTTGGTGATGTCCAGGTTCGCGAAGGTGCGGAACTGCTTGACCATGCGGGGGAGCTTCGCCTCCACCAGTCCGGCATCCTTGTGGCTTATGTCCAGGTAGACGGCGCCCCGGGGCGTCCCCCTGCCCTCCTGGATCTCGGTGTAGATGGAACGAGCCACCACGTCCCTAGGTGAGAGCTCCATCTGCTTGGGGCTGTACCTCTCCATGAACCTCTCGCCCCTGGCGTTCTTCAACTGCCCCCCCTCGCCCCTGACCGCCTCGGTGACCAGGATGCCCTTGGCGCTCTCGGGATGCACCATGCCGGTGGGATGGAACTGCACCTGCTCCATGTCCATGAGCTCGGCCCCTATCTCGTACGCCAGGGCGTAGCCGTCGCCCGTGGCCTCGTCCGGGTTGGAGGTGACGCGATAGACCTGTCCGGCCCCGCCCAGCGCCAGGACGGTGGCCTTGGCCCGGACCGCCAGGTAACCCCCGGTCCTCATCTCCACCCCGAAGGCTCCGACGCAGCCCGTTGGGTCCGCAAGCAGTCGGGTCACCAGCACCTCGTCCGAGTGCTGCAGCCCTCTCCTCCTCACCTCCTCGGTCAAGGCCATGATCATCTCGTGACCGGTCTCGTCCCCGACGTAGCAGGTCCGAGGATGCGACTGGCCGCCGAAGGGGCGCTGGGCGATCCTTCCCTCTGCGGTCCGGTCGAACACCGCCCCGTAGGCCTCGAGGTCGTAGATGCGCTCCGGCGCCTCCTCCACCAGGATCCTCACCAGGCGCTGGTCGTTGAGGTACGCGCCCTCAACGACAGTGTCCTGGAAATGGGACTCTATGGAGTCGGTGGGGTCCCGGTTGCCCAAGGCGGCGTTGTAACCGCCCTCGGCCATGGTGGTGTGCGCTTTGCCGAGTATCGTCCTGGCCAGGATCAGGGTCTTGGCCCCAGCCCGATGCGCCTCGATCGCCGCCCTCAGCCCGGCCCCGCCGCTGCCGATCACCAGAACGTCGGTCTCCATTATCCGCATGCCGCATACCCCCTTGGGCGACCTTCTCTAGCCGCTTGCCTGGTAAAAAGATTGACTTCGTTGCTTCGCGTGACCGGCGCGCTCAACAAGGTCTGCCCTTCCTTAGCGCGCACACCGAGCTGGGGAGGCGAGGCATCCCCTCCACGACCTCCTTCACCTTCTCCAGCCCGACCCTGATGTTCTCAGGCGATGTGGCATAGGAGAAGCGCAGGTGTCCGTCGCCCGCATCACCGAAGGCGCACCCCGGGATGCAGATCAGCCCGGAATTCACAAGGGCATGAGCAAGCTCCAGGCAGGATGCGTCCTGGTCGTAGGAGGGGAAGGCGTAGAAGGCGCCCTTGGGCAGGGCACAGTGGAAGCCCGGGATCTCGTTGAGGAGCGAGGTCATCAACCTCCTTCTGGAATCGTACTCCTTTCGATGGTGGGCCATGAAGGAGTCCATCCCCTCGAGCGCCCGAGACACCGCATACTGCACCGGTGTCGAGGGACAGGCGACCGCGTAATAGTTGATCTTCGCCAGCTGATCGATGATCGCCTTCTCGGCCACCATGTACCCGATCCTCCATCCCGGGATGCCCAGGCACTTGGAGAAGGAGTTGACCACGATGGAATTCTCCAGGTAAGGGAGGAAGGAATGGTGCTCACCCTCGTAGACGAAGCGGTCGTAGACCTCGTCGGAGATGATGAAGAAGCCTTTGTCCTGGGCCAGGTCGGCGATGGCCTTGACCGTGCCCTTGGAGAGGGTCCCCCCGGTGGGATTGCCCGGGCTGTTGACGACAATGCCGTCCGTCCTGGGGTTGATCAGGCCCTTGAGCATCTCGACGCTCGGCTCGAAGCCGTCCTCCTCCCAGAGGTAATAGGGCACGGGCTCGGCGTCCACCAGGAGCGCGTCGGGCGAGTAGAGCACGAACCCAGGGTCGGGGACGAGCACCTCGCCGGCAGGGTCGAACAACGTCTGGTACGCGGTCATGACCCCCTGCGTGGCCCCGCAGGTGATCATGACGTTCTCCGCGGTTATGCTGGAATTATGGGGCTTGAGCATTTCCGCTATCGCGCCGCGCAGCTCGGGCAGGCCCTTGGTCGGGCCGTAGCCGTCCAGGCCCAGCCCCATGGCCTCCCGCATCCCTTCTAGAAGAGGTGAGGGGGGGCCGAAGTCGGGCTCCCCGATCCCCATATTGATGGCGCCTTGGGGCGCCATGTCGAAGATCTCCCTGATGGCGGAATATTGCACCGACGAGGCTCGTCTCGATACCATCGGTCATGCTAAGAGCCTCACCGGTCATCCCTTTTTTGTGCAAGGTGCTAGCACGGGCCCTGGGCCTTGCCTGCACGATGCTGGCCAATTGATTATCTACGAAGGAAATCAGCGGAACGTATGGAGACCTTTCTGCAATATATTATATACCATTAGTTTATATGACATCCCGTTCGCACCCATCCCAGCGCACTGGAGGAGCAATCCTTCCTTGTGATTAGGAATGGCCAAGAACATATAGCCAACATAGGTAGATTAGTAATGTACGGAAAACCGAGAAGCGGTGGATACAGAGGCGGAAGGCGAGACGACGGCCCGCGCGAGATGCACGATGTGACTTGTTCCGACTGCGGAC
>JAJRAN010000024.1 GCA_028682915.1 Methanomassiliicoccales archaeon
GGCCGCAGCTACCACAGTATCTATTGGATTCTGGATTCTCTGCTCCACATTCGAGGCATTTCATCAGAGTTCATGAGGAATTTAGATTCCGACCGCTTAATCATTGGCTTCGGAGTTCGCCATCCTATCGTTGATGACGCTTGGAAGGAGCACCCTATCAAAGTGCACCAAAACTCCGTTATTGACGGCGGATTCGACAATAATGGATATGGATAGTGGTGGGTCTGCCCGAATTTGAATCGGGGTCTCAGGCTCCCAAAGCCCGAAGGATGGACCAAGCTACCCCACAGACCCATGCATCGAGCCCGGCCAGGATACCTGGCCTGACACTCTCAGCCCTCCGAAGATGCGCCCCCTCCTATATTATCGTTGCTCGATTATTGCATCGAAACCTTTTCATCGCTTCTTCGCCTTCGATAAGCGGATGAGTAAACGGGTCATCGCCATCCTTGCGATTATCGTCGTCATTATCTCCATCATAGCTTTCACAGGGCTCCTCAGCATGACCTTGCAGGTGGGTTTCGCGGCCGGCGATCTCGTCGAGCCCGATCCTACCACGATCACCCGCTCCAGCGGCTCTGCGCCATCCCCGTCCACCAATCAGCCCCAGATGGCGCATTGGGGGGTGACTTGGGAGATACCCCAGGATGGAGTTTACTCCGAGTTCGGAGGGATCCTTTGGCTGACCCTGAACAATTTCGACCCGAAGGACATCTGGGTCTACGGGATATCCCTTTCCTGGGTCGGTGTCGATAACGCCACCTATTCTAAGGACACTGGGGTCCTTGCCGGGGCAAGCGAGAACACGTTGGTGGGCATCCTGCCCTTCGGGGCGCCCCTCGAGCCAGGCATACATCAGTACCGGATAAGCGCAAGGATCGCCGTGCAGAGCGCCACGGGCTACTGGTACGATTGGGGGAGCGTATTGGCCGCGGACAATAACTATTACGACGTGCAGCCGACGCCTCCGTCCACCGGCTGGAACACGGACACCAATCCTATCAACTACTACGACAAGGTCAACGCCCAGGTCGATGAGGGAGCGGTCGGCTCGGTCATCACCCAGATTCACCAAGCGTACCCAGGTGCATATAGCGTACTACAAATCTGCGAGGGGTATGAGTGGGTCCGTTCCCACGTCGCCTATGCCAGCGACGAAGGCGATTATTGGCAGAGCGCAAGAGAGACGATGACACTAATGACCGGCGACTGCGAGGACCACGCCATCCTCATGGCCAGCATAATTAAGGGCCTCGGGGGCAACGCGCGTGTCAACGTCATCAGCGGCCACGCCTTCCCCACCGTCTTCGTTGCCGAGAACGAGAGCGGCCTGGCAAAGGTGGAGGAGTCGGTCAGCAGCTACTATTGGACGGAAAATGGCTCCCTGCGGATAAACTACCTGGTCGACGACTTCGGGTACTGGATGGTGATCGATACGACCGGCGAGCCCTATGTCGGGGGGCTACCAGCCCTATGCCGCTACGCCTCCCCTGGCTCCTGGCCAGGGACCTGGACCTTCTCCGACTCCGATTTCCTGATCACCCTGGATGCCACTGGACGGACATCAACGGAGTTCAATCTGTTCTAAATCCCTGGGCATCAAATCAATCAATGACCGGATGGCTGGCCGATGATCTCCCGGACCGCTCGCCGCATGGCCTGCTCGCTGTTCAGCCTCGGGCTCCAGCCCACCGAGGCGAGCTTGTCCACGGAGAGCAGCATATCCTTGACGTCCCCGACCCAACCGCGGCCGCCCTTCACACCGCCGGTCCAGTTGTACTTGACGTCCTGCAGCCCCATCTCCTCCACCACGATGTCCGCGATCCTCTTCACGTTCAAGCGGTCGCGCGAGCCGATGTTGTAGATGTCCACCTGCTCCTTGGCCCGCTCCGCGCCCACCACCATGGCGTCCACGCAGTCCGAGACATGGACGTAGGACTTGTTCGTTCCCGGCTCCGCCCCCAGTATCTCCAGGTAGGAGGGCTCCTCACGAAGTTTGCGGGCGAAGTCGTGGAGGACGTTGTGCGTGCTCCTCGGGCCCACCACGTTGGCGAAGCGGTACAGCACCGCGTTCATGTCGAAGGTATGGCAGTACGAAGCGATCAGCGCCTCGCAGGCCAGCTTGCTCGCGCCGTAGATGGAGATCGGCACCAGGGGGCCATAGTCCTCGGGCGTGGGGATGACCTTGGTCTCCCCGTACACCGTCGAGGTCGAAGGGAAGATGATGTCCAGGACGTCGCCCTTGGCGCACTCCTCTAACAAACGATAGGTTACCTCGATGTTCTGCTCGAAGTGCACCCGGGTGTTGGAAGCGCCCAGCCTCACGTCGGGATTGGCGGCGAAATGACATACCAGCTCGACCCCCATCAGCACATGCTTGAGGTCGATGCTGAGCAGGTCGCCCTCCACGAAGGTGAACGAACCGTATTCCATCGCGCCCTCCATGAAGGCCTTGCGGCCGGCGGAGAGGTTGTCCACTCCCACCACCTGGTTGCCCAAGCGCAGCAGCTCCTCGGTCAGATGCGAGCCGATGAACCCGGCGCATCCAGTCACCAGCACCTTGCGTCCCCTAAGCTTCATAGGCATTCCTCCCTCCGTTCATCTCAATTGTCTCGCCAAGCTCTTAATGGCTTTTCCGCGGTGCGAGATGGCGTTCTTCTCATCCAAAGGCATCTCCGCGAAGGTCCGCTCCTCCCCCTTGGCCGCGAAAACCGGGTCGAAGCCGAAGCCTCCTTGGCCGCGCATGCCTTGGACGATCCGTCCCTCGCAAGCCTCGGAGAGCACGATGTCCTCCCTCCCCTCCAGGCTGCAGCCGACGCAGCACTCGAACCTGGCGGTGCGTTTATCGGCGCCTTCCAATAGCTTGAGCAGCCCCTCGCATCCCAATGTCCTGAGGGCGTACGACGAGTACACGCCAGGAAAGCCCTTGAGCGCGTCGACGAAGAGCCCGGAGTCGTCGATGATGAAGTCCTTGACCTTCAGGGCGCGGACCTGCCTCATGCAGTCCACGACCACCTCCTCTAAGGTGTCAGCCTGGATCTCCTCGACCTCCAGGGGTAGATGTGCCACATCGTACCCCAGCGGCTCCAGGGCGGCCCGGAACTCCTTGAGCTTGCCGAGGTTGGAGGTGATCAGCTGCACTTTTCTCAAGTGTAACGCCCCCTCTCCTCGATGTCCTTGATCTTGGCCACCACCCTCTTGGCCTCGGGGAAATGCTTGGAATATGATCCGAGGACGACGTCGAACTTGTGCACGCGCTCGGAGTGAGCGGATTGGAACGCCTCCTTGAGCAGGTGCAGGTCCACGCCCATCTCCTCGATCTCCGCGTTCCTCCCCCCCAGGGAGAAGTCGATGAACCAGATCCTTCCGTCCTTCAGGATCATGTTGGAGGTGGTGAGGTCCCCGTGGGTCATGCCCGCCCGGTGAATCAGCGCCACCAAGCGGCCGATCTCCTCGCAGATGCGGTCCGCGACCTCGTCGTCCGCGCGGAGCAGGGCGTCCTTGACCCGCTCGCCCTCGATCTCCTCCATCACCATCTCCGCTTCCTGGACGTCGATGTCATAGATGATGGGGGTGGGCACGCCCAATCTCCTCGCCTCCTGCATCAGGCGCGCCTCGTTCCGGGTGCGGGAGGCCCTCAGGCTCGAGTCCAGCCCAGGATGGCGGTAGCCCTTCACCACCCGGCTCTTGACCATGACCTTGCG
>JAJRAN010000061.1 GCA_028682915.1 Methanomassiliicoccales archaeon
GTGGAGAATAGGTTGCCGTTGTATTTGGGCCTCAGGATGGTGGACTCGGCCCCTCCCGCGGAGACGATGTGGACATGCCTCTGGATGTTCAAGGAGACCAGGTGCGTGCCCGGCGCCACCATGATCGTGCCCCCTTCCTTGATCCAGGAATAGGCCTCCTCGATGGTGGCGTTGTCACCTGGCACGTTCAGGAAGTCGAAGGTGGGCGTGGGCGTGGCGGAGGAAGCGGTGGGCGCGACCACCACCAATCCCGAGATCAGCATGACCATGGCCGCGGCGAGCGCCGCCACGCCCCTCGTCCGACCGCGCGCGCTCATAAGCCCTGGCATGGATCCCCTCCTCCCGTCCCCCAACTCAGCTCCTCCCCTTACGGTTCAACGGCCCTGGGTCGAGAAAAAAGTGTGATGGACATCGGAGATATGGTCGTTCGATGGTCGGTGCGCGCCTCAGGGCCCTATGCAATAATTCGTAGGCGTGGTATTTAAGCTTGAGAAATGGGGAATGGGGCCCTAAGTCGCGCTTCCATGCCTTTGTCGGCCAATGAGTTGGTGGGCCTTACGAGGCGCTCACCTCGAGAGCCTGAGGCCGCAGTTCGAGCACGCCTCGGAATCGCCAGGCTGGGAGGTCCCGCACCGAGGGCAGTTCATCTGCTGGACGCTGGCGGCGGGCTCCTTCTTCTTAGACCTCTGGCGGATCAGGATCAGCAAAGGTATCAGGCCGATGATCACCAGGCTGGCGATGGCGATGAGCGCCAGGGGCGTGGACGATTCCTCCTCCGGGAGCGGGGTGGCGACCACGGAAGACGTGGACACCCCCATGCCCAGGGAGTTGATCGCGGCCACGGAATAGGAATGGGCGTTGGTGTCCACCTCGGAATCGACGTGCTCCAGCTCGGTGCCGTTCCATATCAGGACGCCGTCCCGGAACAGGAAGTACCTGGTGGTCCCAGGTCCGACGTATGACGGGGCGGCCCAGCTCACCCGGACGCAGCAGATGCCCGGCTCGGCGTGGAATGACAAGGGGGCGGTCGGAGGTCCCTCTGGCGAGGCATCGATGGAGGTCGAGTTCGAGCTCCATCCGAGGTCGTTGCTCGCCGCCACCTTGAACTCGTAGGTCCTGCCGTTCACCAGGGCGAGCCCCAGGTAGGATGTGGCGGTGCCGTTCCATACGCACCGCCCGTCCCGGAACAGATGGTATTTCAGTACCCCAGGCCCGGTGTAGTTGACGGCGGACCAGCTCAATGCGATCTGCGCGTTCCCCGAGACCGCCTGGATGCCCCAGGGAGCATCAGGGACGCTGTCCGCGGCGGCGAGGACGGCGGTGCAGTTCGGCCCCCGGCCGATGGAGTTCTTGGCCGAGACCTGATAGGAGTGCTGCCGGTCTCTCACGAGCGGGCTATCCACATGGTCGGTCGTCGTGCCGGTCCATATCAATGCGCCGTCCCGGAAGAGCTGATAGGTGATGCTCCCGGGCCCGCAGTACAAGGGAGGGGTCCAGCTCAGGCCGATGGCCAGGTTGCCAGGCGTCGCGGTCAGACCGCGGGGGGCGGTGGGCACGGCGGCGGGCGTGGATGAGATCTCGCTGGACCTAGGGCCTTCGCCCGCGGCGTTCACGGCGCTGACCTGGTAGTAGTAGGCCTGGCCGTTTACGAGCCCCGTGTCAATGTAATCTAGGACGTCGCCCAAGGTCATGAGCAAGGACTCCGCGCCAGGCGCTGTCCCCCTGTAGATCTTGAAGCCCGTTATCTGGCCCCCGCCATCGCTGGAGGGTGAGCTCCATGCCAGCGAGACCAGGGAATCGCCCGAGGTCGCGGTGAGGCCGAGGGGCGCCGAGGGCGGGGCCATGGGGACCGCCGAGGTCTCGTTGGACTTGGGGCCCTCGCCCGCGCCGTTAACCGCCGTCACCACATAGTAGTAGATCTGGCCGTTGGTGAGCCCGAGATCATCGTAGCTCAATGTGTTGCCGATGATGGCGAGATAGGACTCCGCTCCAGACGCGGTGCTCCGATATATGGTGTAGTTGATTATCGTGCTACCACCGTCGCTGGCCGGAGCGCTCCAGGTCAAGGTTATCCGAGCATCGCCCCAGCTGGCCATGAGGCCGAGGGGGGCGGACGGGATGGCCATGGGGATGGCGGAGAGCTCGTTGGATGGTTGGCCCTCCCCGAAGGCGTTGACCGCGGCGACCGTGTAATAGTAGATCTGGCTGTTCGTCAGCCCAGTATCGGTGTAGTTGAGGACGTTCCCGACCATCGTCAGCAGCGTCCCAGTGCCGTGCGTCGTGCTCCGATAGATGGAGTAGTTGGTGATGGGGCTGCCACCGTCGTCGGAAGGAGCGGTCCAATTGATCCATACCTGGCCGTTGGCCGGGATGGCGGAGATCAGCTGCGGCGCGGTGGGCAAGGTCCCCGGGGCCGCGTAGGTCTCGTTGGACATGGGCCCTTCTCCGACGGCGTTGACCGCGCCGATCATGTAGTAGTAGGTCTGGCCGTTGCTCAGTCCGGTGTCATTGAACCAGAAATTGAGGCTGGCGTTGGCGTAGAAGGACTCCGCTCCCGAGGCCAGCCCCCTCCATATCTGATAGCTGAGGATGGCGCTCCCTCCATCATTGGCAGGAGCGGACCAGGTGAGATTGATGAAGCCGTCCCCGGCGGTAGCCTGGGGATCTTGGGGCGCGGAAGGAACCCCGACCGGGGTGGCGCTGAGCTCGTTGGAGAGCGTTCCCTCGCCCACGATGTTGACCGCGCTCACCATGTAGAAGTAGGTGACCTCGGCCTGGAGGTCCTCGTCGACGTAGGTGAGGACGTCTCCAAGGCTGGCGAGGAGCGCCTCGCCGCCCGAGCTCTCCCCACGGTACAGATTGTAGCCGGTGATGGCCGAGCCGCCGTCGCTGGAGGGCGCCGACCAGGTCAGTTCCACCTCCTCGTCACCTGAGGTCGCCGAGATCAGCGTCGGGGCCGAGGGAACGGCCCCCGGCGTCGCGGACGCCTCGTTGGACAGCGCCCCCTCGCCCACGATGTTCACGGCGCTTATCAAATAGTAATAGGTCTGGCCGTTGGTGAGCCCCACGTCCGCATAGCTGAGGACGTTACCGAGCGTGGCGGTCAGGGCCTCGCCCCCTGACACCGTCCCGCGGTAGACCTTGTAGCTCGTGATCGGGCTCCCCCCATCGGTGGAAGGCGCCGTCCAGGTCAGGATGTTCTCGCCATTGCTGGGCGTGGCGACGAGGTTCTGGGGGGCGGAGGGGATGGTGATGGGAGTCACCGAGGCCTCGTTGGACATAGAGCCCTCGCCGACGCCGTTCACGGCGCTCACTCTGTAATAGTATATCTGGCCATTGGTAAGTCCGGAATCAGCGAACGCTAGAACGTTCCCTACCAAGGTCAGGAACGTCTCCCCTCCCGGGCTCGTGCCCCGATATATGATGTAGCCGGTGATGGCGCTCCCGCCATCGTTCGAGGGAGCCGTCCAGTTGAGCAACGCCGATGCCGCGCCTGCGACCGCGACCAGGTTCCTGGGCGCCGTCGGTGCGTTGTGGGTGGTGACCTGCACCGCGGTGCTGTTCGGTCCCCAGCCGTTGTCGTTCTGGGCCGCGGCCTTGTAAGAGTAGGTGATGCCGTTCGATATCGAGGCGTCGGAGAATGACAGGGAGGTCCCGCTCCAAATCAGCGCTCCGTCCCTGAAGAGATGATATGTCAAAGTGCCAGGGCCTGCGTACAGCGGCGCGGTCCAATTCAGATCGACATGCGCGTCCCCGACCACGGCGGTCAGGTCGCGCGGCGCCGTCGGCACCGTGGAGGGCGTGGCCGAGGCCTCGTTGGAGAGGGGGCTCTCCCCGATCGAGTTGACCGCGCTGACCTTGTAATAATAATCTTGGCCGATCGTCAGGCCCGTGTCCGTGTAGGTGAGGAGGTTGCCGATGGTGATGAGGGGCGTCTCTCCGCCCGAGGACGTGCCCCTATAGACGCTGTAATTGGTGATGGCGCTCCCTCCATCACTGGACGGAGCCATCCATGTCAAGGTGATCTGAGTATTTGCAGTAGTGGCGGCCAGGCCCTGAGGTGCCGAAGGCACCGTGGCAGGAATGGCCGAGGCCTCGTTGGAGACCGCTCCCTCGCTGGCATTGTTGGATGCGGTCACCAGATAGAAGTAGATCTGACCGTTGGTGAGCCCGGTGTCCGTGTAAGCCAACAGGTTACTGATCTTCTTCAGGAAGACCTCCGAACCGGACGTCAGGCTACGATAGATGGAGTAGTTGGTAATGGGGCTGCCTCCATTGCTGGAGGGCGCCGTCCAGCTCAGGGAGACCTGGGCATCGCCCGATGACGCGGTCAGGCTCCGAGGGGCCGATGGGGGGGCGGCGGGAGTGGCCGACGCCTCATTGGACAGAGGGCTTTCGCCGATAGCATTCGTCGCCGTCACTTTGTAATAGTAAGCTTGACCGTTGGTGAGCCCCGGGTCCGTATAGGAGGTCGAGGCTATGCCGACCTTGACGAGGAAGGTCTCGGTACCTGGCGTCGTGCTCCGGTATATGGTGTAGTTGACCACCGGGCTGCCATTGTCATGCAGAGGCGGCAGCCATCCCAGGGTTATCTGGGCGCTGCCAGGGGTCGCGGTGAGGCTCAAGGGAGCGGACGGGACCTGGGCAGCGATAGCATCGGATGACAAGCAGGACATCATAATGAGAAGAACGCTGGCGATGACGAGGACGACGGCGATTCCCTTCTTCATTTTATATAGGCCTCGGAAAATTTTATGATGCCTGTTAATAAAGCCTTTGCCTCCCGGCTATCTCCAGGAGAAATTATCAATTAAGATAAACTGCCGAGGGGACGGGAACGACTGGCTGAGCCTCAGGCTCCTTCGCAAATATAGAATCGGATGAACGACGAGAGCAGATGAGGGGTGTTTTTAATACAAGGAGCTCGAACCTACCTCCATGAAGTCCGTTAGCCCGTTCCTCAACTTCGACGGCAAGACCGAGGAAGCCTTCAGCTTCTATAGTTCGGTGTTCGGAGGCGAGATCTCCTCTCTCCAGAGGTACAAGGACATGCCCGGCGCGGAAGGCTTTTCCTCATCCGAGAAGGACAAGGTCATGTACGCCGCCCTGCCCTTGGGCAAGGTGGGGATGCTCCTCGCCAGCGACGTGCCCGAAACGATGGCGAAGCAGTTCAAGGTCGGCACCAACGCCAGCATCATGCTGGAGGCCGAGAGCGAAGGCGAGGCGAAGAGGCTGTTCAAATCCCTCTCCGAGGGAGGCGAGGTGACGATGCCTCTGCAGAGGACCTTCTGGGGCGCCCTCTACGGAAACTTCGCCGACAAGTACGGGGTCCGCTGGATGGTCAACTACACCTATCCTCAACCGCCGAAGTAGCCTGGACGGAAAAGCCGGACCGCGAATGGCGCGAGGGAGCACGGCTCATACCAGATGGTTAGATTGTTGTTAGCCTCCCCCTGCAATCGTTTTATAGCACCCTTGCCATTGATGGTGCATGGGGTGGAGGCGCGTGATCGCAGCCGTCGCCATGGCTGCCATGTTCCTAGTGACTTCGTTAGCACCTATGGCGAGCTCTCAAGCGCAGGCCGAGCTCTCGGCAACTCCGACCGCCGGCGTGGTAGTGAACTCGTACAGGTCGGGAGACCAGGTCAACCCTGACGTGTTCTCGACCGGCGACGGGAAGATCTACGTCGTCTGGACCGAGGTAGACTCGGTAAGCGGGTCCTCACGCATCTTCTTCTCTATGTCCGAGGACAACGGCGTGACCTTCTCCGAGAGGAAGAGGGTCGACGACATCCAACAGGGCGTAAAATGCTGGGCCAACGACCCAGTGGTGGTCGCGAATAGGAACGGGACCAAGGTGTTCGTGGCCTGGAGCGACAACCGGACCATGAACGGGACCTATCAGGTCTACATGGCCACGTACGGGGGAGGGCTATCCTTCTCCGCCAGCCAGGCTATCTCGCCAACCTCGCAATGGAGGAACCAGACCAACCCCGACCTAGCCATCGCCAACGACGTTCTTTATCTGACCTATGCCGAGGCCTGGTCTGGGGACAGCAGGATCTACGTCATGTTCGCCAGCTTCAGCAGCGCGATCTCACCCATCTATTCGCCCAAGATGATGGAAGGGACCCCACTGGGAGTTAAGATCGTCCAGCAGTTCCCGTCCATCTCCGTCCGCGACAAGAACGTCTCCATCGCCTGGCACGACTCCCGGAGCAACCCGCTGTTCGATGTCTACGTCTCCACTTCCCACAACCGCGGCCTCAACTTCGCCGATGGCGTCAGGGCCTCCAGCCCGGATGCCGTCAGGCACTGGTACCCCACCGTCGACAACCTGCCCAGCGGGAAGGTCTTCGTGGCCTGGCAGGAGGAGCGCGGCGGCAGCTACGACATCATGGGGGCGCTCTCAACCACCGACGACGCCACCTTCTCCGCGCCCTTCCCCATCGACGGGAGCGCGGGCGAGCAGTCCATGCCCTCCTCGAGCGCGGACTCGCGGGGGGTGGTCTCGGTAGTGTATCGCAGCTACCAGACGACCAACTTCCAGATCATGTACACCCGGGCGAACGACGCGACCACCTTCATCACCCCGACCAAGCTCGACCCGGTGGACGCCGATCAGACCGCCCCGAGCGTCTACTGCGACAGTAACGGCACCGCCTACTTCGCCTTCCAGGACGACCGCGGGCCTCCCAGCGCGGGAGAGGACATCTTCTTCTCCAAGCTCATCAACGAGAGGCCGACGGTGAGCATCGACTATCCCGCGAACGACGCGCCTCCGCGGTCCAGCTTGTTCAGCGTCAGCGGGAGCTGCAACGACCCTGACACAACCCCCACGCTGCAAGTGCAGGTCAGGATGACCAAGGCCACCGGAGAGGTCGCCTTCGACTGGAGCCAGGCGAGCGTCTACTTCCAGACATACTGGAACATCACCGTCGATTCCACCGACTACTTCGACGGAGCCTACAAGGTGTACGCGCGCTCGTTCGACGGCGCGCTCTACTCCACCGAGAAGACGATCAATGTCACGATCATCAACAACAACCCGGAGCCGACGATGGACCTGCAGATAAGCTCCGCGGACATCACCTATTCACCGAGCCAGCCCTTGGTCCAGCAGAACGTGACCATCTTCGCAGAGGTCCACAACGAGGGCAACTCCGCGGTGACCAACGTCACGGTGGACTTCTACGTCGGGGGCTCCAAGATCGGCTTCACCACCATCCCCCAGATCCCGAAATACGGCTCGAACACGACGTTGATCAACAGCTGGTATCCCATCGTCCCTAACACCTACACCATCACGGTCGAGGTCGACCCCGATAACTATATCGCGGAGCTGAACGAGGGCAACAACATCGCCTCTATCCAGATAGTTGTCTCCGAGCCGGTCCTGACCAAGGACTTGGCCATAACATCGGAGAACATCACGTATTCGCCGGTGCCGGCCCGGGTCAACGAGCTCGTGAACCTGACGGCCAAGGTGTCCAACTGGGGCGAGTACACCTTCGAAAACGTCCAAGTGATCTTCGTCATCGACGGCTCGCAGCAGGTCATTCGCCACACGGGCAGGATAGAGGGAGGGGTCTTCGGCCTGGTCTACGCCAACTGGACCCCCGATACGACTGGCATCCACACCGTCACCGTCCACGTCAACCCGGTGGAGGACGACGACACCTCAAACAACCAGGCGACCAAGCAGATCACCATCTACGAGTCGACCTACAAACCGGACCTGGCCATCACCAACGCCTCGGTGATCATCTCGCCGCCCGCGCCCAAGGTGGGCCAGACCGTCAGCATCGGGGTGCTGGTGCAGAACCTGGGCGAGGTGGCGGCCGAGCAGGTCACGGTGGCGTTCTACATCGACGGGCTGCTCCAGGACAACAACGTGATACCATCCATCGACCCAGGCATGGCCAACGAGACTTCCATCACCTGGCAGGCCATCCTGGGGCAGAGGACCTTGACCATCGTCTTGGACGGGGCCAACACCGTGGCGGAGAACAACGAGAGCAACAACCAGGTCGTCATGCTCTTCACCGTCTACCCGGAGCAGATCCTCAAGCCCAACCTCTACGTGGACGAGGGCAACGTCTCCTACTCGCCGGACCCGCCGCAGAAGGGCACGGTCCTGAAGATAAACGTGACCGTTTGGAACCTGGGCAACGACTCCGCCACCAACGTGGAGGTGCAGCTCAAGGTCGATGGCACCCAGCTGGACGGCCTGATGACCATCGGCTATCTAGAGGCCGGCCACTCGGCCGTGGTGTCCTGGAACTGGATGCCGAGCGCGGGCAAGCACAGCTTCGATGTAATCGTCGACCCGAGCAACACGACTCAGGAATGGAACGAGGCGGACAACACCGCCCAGTTCCAGGTGGAGCTCCCTGCCGACCCAATAAGCCCTGACGTTTACCTGCCGATATTGGCCGTCATCGCGATCGCGGTGCTCGGCATAGGCATCTACATGTTCTGGCGGTCGAAGCAGAGGAAGAAGGGCAAGGCCTAAGCATAACGCCCTTCACCAAACCCTTTGAAACTCCAATTTTTCTCTTTGTCCATTCCGAGTCATAATTAGCTTTTTACTTGGGTAAGTGCAATCATCGGTCGGGAAGGAGATTGGGGGAAAAAGGGAGCAGGCCGGCCAATTGGAACCCCGGCGTGGGGCCGATCCCGGACCGGATGGAGAAGGACCTGGAACTCGAGCTGTTCTCCGGCCTGCTTGTGGCCGCGATGAAAGCGAGCATCGACGCCATCGGCTCGGAGCGGACGATGGAGTTCTTGACCCCCTACTGGCGGTTGATGGGCAAGGGCAATCACCAGCTGTTCACCGAGCTCCTTCCTCTGGGGTATCCGCTCGGATGGGACTACTTGTCCGGTCATTTCGGTGTGCAATTGGCCAACCTGGCCATAGGTCGGAAGATGGGAATCTTCTACCTCACGACCAAGGGAGCTTACAGCGACATGCTGGAATGCCCTTATCGGGACACGATCCCCGAGCTCTGCGTCCTCGTATGTTATGACTGCGACCGGGCCATCTACGATGAATACGAGGGCGACCTCGTACCGGTGGTGTTCAGGCTGGAGGCCGAGGGTCGGCGATATTGCAGATGGATAATCAAGAAGAGAGGCGTCCCCAACGAGGACCCTTTCGATGTCGGGGAACCATTGGCCTGCTTGAACCTCCGGGAAGTGAGCCCCGAGGCCAGGACCTTCATGGTGGGGGCGGGGCACGGAAATCCTTGGATCCACCTCACGCGGTCATTGGTGGAGATCCTGGGGCGCGAGAAAGCCATAGCGATCCTCGGGAAATACATGGGGCACTTCGGCAACTCCTTAGGCCTTCGACTTCAAGCCAGCATCCAATCCGAAGATGGTGACGCGCTCGCTGCCAATCGTTTCCTAGAGGAGCTGAACGAAGCAGGTCATCAGAAAGGAAGGATCGTCGAGCTATCTAGCGAGAAGGTGGTGAAGGAGATCACTGAGTGCCCCTTCTCCGGCTCCCCCTCCGAGATCGGGGAACAGCTGGAATGCTTCGCCAACGGCATCTGCGAGGTCATCAGCCCCGAGTTCGAGGTCACTCACCCCAAGGCCATGTGCCGCGGGGATTCGACATGCGTCAGGGTGATCTCCAGGAAGAGATCGGCGAAGGAAAGGAAGGAGGAGCCCGAGGCGCCGCGCGTTGCTCAAGACCACGGCAGCCTCATTTCGCTGCTCAAATCGAGGCTCGCCAAGGGGGAGATCTCCCTGGAGGAGTATCGCCTCCTCAAGGAAGAGTTGAGCGGCTGAGCGCGTCCCGAGAACCTCGGGCAAGCCTTATTACCAACCGACCAGCATAGCTATCTTCAGGTGATGGGATGCTCCGATTGGAAGAGATAATGGGGCTCGAGGTGCTCAGCTCCGACGCCAAGGTGATCGGGACCGTCGAGGGCGTGAGCGTGGACACGGACAACTGGCGCATGGGCGCGCTCAAG
>JAJRAN010000072.1 GCA_028682915.1 Methanomassiliicoccales archaeon
CTTCCGCAAGATACTGCCCACTGGCATCAAGGTGATCGTCCAGGAGTTCGTGGCCGGTCCTAGTTCCAACATGTTCTCCATGGCCACTTACGTCTCTCGAGATGGAGGAATCGCTCCACCATGCGTATGGCAGAAGATCAGGCAGTCGCCCGTGGATTACGGTGTCGGTACATTCGTGCGAATCGTTGATGAGCCGCGGATCGTGGAGCAGGGCGTCCGCTTCCTGAAGGGCATCGGATTCACCGGCATCGGAGAGATAGAGTATAAGTGGGACGAGAGGGCCAACGAGTTCAAGTTGATCGAGCTGAACGCCAGACCCTGGCTGCAGAACTCCTTGTCGGCGTACGCTGGCTTGGACACATCGTATCTGCAGTACCTTGATCTGACGGGGTCGCCATCGCTCGAGATGAGACCGTGTCAAAAGGATATCCGGTGGCTCGACCTCCTCAGCGACCTATCCACCTTCTGGACTCTTAGGGAAAGGGGAGAGCTCTCCACCCTAGAATGGGTTCGTTCCTGCCTGGGAGCGGAGGTGCACGCCTACGCCGCGCTAGATGACGTCCGGCCGATGCTTTCCCGCTATAATTATGGTCTTGATTTGATTAAAATGCTGGTCTTCTTGCTCAAGGGCGATGCGTGAGGCTAGGCCCCTAAGTCAAGAATTTGATAAAGTTGACCGCCGAATTTAAGAGGAAAAAATATCGTGTATTGCATAGAATCATACCAATGAGGTGAACGGATTCCAGCAATGGGCCGCACAACGTCGGACGAAACCCTAAGACCAGTGTTCGTCCTGAAGACCCACGCCATAGGATTGGGCGTATCCCGGAGCCTAGCGGTAAAAGGGGTGCCGGTGATAGGCATCGATTATGCGAAGGACGCCAAGGACCTGAGGTCCAACAGCTTCGTCGCCCATCACATGATCCCGGACATCGAGAAGTCGCCAGGCGTCGCTGTCGAAGCTTTGACCCGTTGTCAGGAGGGGCTAGGCAAAAGGGCGATCCTGTTCCCTTGTTCCGATTCCTTCATCCTTTTCATTTCGAGAAACAGAAAGAGGCTGGCGGAGCACTTCGATTTTCAGCTTCCCTCGGAAGCGGTTATGGAATTGATCATGAACAAGAAAAGCCAGTATATGAGGGCGGTGGAGCTGGGGATCCCGATCCCGGAGACATATTACCCCACCTGCCTGGACGATCTGGACGCGTTCAAGGACGACATCCATTATCCAGTGCTGATAAAGCCATGTTACAGCCATTTGTGGCAAGAGAGGTTCCCGAACAAGGGGTTCCAGGCGTTCAACGCCGAGGAACTGGTGAGATACTACCAGAAGACCATCGACGCCGATATCGAAGTGATAGTGCAAGAGGTGATAATCGGGCCGAACACGAACCTCCGCGGGATGAGGGCTTACATCGATGAGGAGGGCGGAGTACATGGGGTTCTGGAGTCCAATAAGGTCAGGCAATATCCGGTCGATTTCGGGATAGGCTGCCTCAATCAGACCAGTCATAACGAGGTCGTGGCGAGGCAAGGGTTGCAGCTGATGAGGGGCATCGGGTATCGTGGAATAGGTGCAGTCGAGTTCAAGTTGGATGAGCGGGACGGGGTTTTTAAGCTGATGGAGCTGAACGCCAGGGTCGGGAAGACCATCGCGCTTTCCACGAAGGTCGGCGTCAACCTGCCCTGGATGATGTACCAGGACATGGTCGGCATGCCCATCGATGGGGACGTGGAATACGCCGATGGGGTCCGATGGCACGATTTCATCCAGGACTGCAGGGCATACCATACCCTGAGGGCGAGGAAGGAGATCACGTTCAAGGACTGGGTGCGGACCTCCCTTAGATCCGAATGCCATCCGTTCTTCGCTTGGGACGATTTGAGGCCCGCCCTGGTCCACACACGATATGGCCTCGATACCATGTTGGAAATTTATTACACGCTCGTGTTCTCCGCTGGACGCTTTATTAGGCATCAGTGATGGCCCTGGTCATCGGCCACGCGCCTTGGACTCAGCGGGAAAGATTGAATAGCGCCCTAGCACCTTTCTCGGTCGACCTGAATGAAAGGCATCGTCTTGGCTGGAGGAAGCGGAACGAGGCTCTATCCCATGACCTCGGTCCTTAACAAGCACCTGCTCCCCGTCTATGACAAGCCCATGATCTACTATCCGCTCTCCATCCTGATGATGGCGGGCGTCCGCGATGTCCTGATAATCTCCTCCCCGGAGGACCTGCCCTTCTTCCGCGACCTTCTCGGAGACGGCAAGAGGTTCGGCATCAAGCTGACCTATGCCGTACAACCAGCCCCGGAAGGGCTGGCCCAGGCCTTCATCATCGGCAGGGAGTTCGTGGGCAAGGACGACGTGGCCATGATCCTCGGGGACAACATATTCTTCGGCAACGCCATGAAGGAGAAGCTTACGGCCGCCATCGACAACGTCAAGAGGGGCAAGGCGACCATCTTCGGCTACCATGTCCCCAACCCCGAGAGGTTCGGGGTGATCGAGTTCGATAAGGCGGGGAGGGTGCTGTCCATCGAGGAGAAGCCCAAGCGGCCCAGGTCCAACTACGCCGCCGCCGGGCTGTACTTCTACGACAACCGGGTGATCGAGTTCGCCCGGAGGGTCAGGCCCTCATGGAGGAACGAGCTGGAGATCACCGACATCAACAGCATGTACCTGGAGGCGGGGGACCTGGAGGCCATCCCGCTGGGGAGGGGGTTCAGCTGGATGGACGCCGGCACTCCCGAGTCGCTGGCCGAGGCGTCCTCCCTCATCCGCATGATCGAGAGGCACCAGGGGCTGAAGGTGGCCTGCCTGGAGGAGATCGCCCTGCGCAACGGCTGGGTGGGGAGGGAGGAGCTGGAGCGCATCGCAGAGTCCTACGGCAACAGCGATTACGGCAAGTACATCAGCAAGATACTGCAGGAAGGGATCCTCTATTGAAGAGAGTAAAGAGCATCGGCCCCTTGTTCCCGGAGGTCCTGGTCATCGAGACCGAGGCCTTCGAGGACGACCGCGGCTGGTTCCTGGAATCCTATAACAGGAAGGAGTACGAGGGCATGGGGATAAGTTGCGCATTCGTCCAGGACAACCATTCATATTCTGCCGAGAAGGGCACGCTGAGAGGATTGCATTTCCAGAACGCCCCGCACGCGCAGTCCAAGCTGGTCCGTTGCGCGCGTGGTTCGATGAAGGACGTCG
>JAJRAN010000080.1 GCA_028682915.1 Methanomassiliicoccales archaeon
CATCGGTCGGGGTGATCGTGGCCGCCGTCCTGGTCTATCTTTTCGACCTGCAGCAGGCGGACCCGGTGATATCCATAGCCATCAGCATCATCATATTGTATGGCTCGTACCGCATCGTTTCCCAGAGCGTCTACATCCTGCTGGAGTTCGCACCAGGCAACGTGGACCTCGCCGAGGTCAAGGCGGAGCTGATGAAGGTCCAAGGGGTCATCGACGTGCACGACATGCATGCCTGGACCTTGTCCTCGGGCATCTACGCCCTCAGCGCCCACATACAGGTGGTCGACCAGCCGCTGTCCACCTGCTCCTGCGTCGTCCAGGACTGCGAGCGCATCCTGAGGGAGAAGTTCGGCATATCCCACACCACGCTTCAGCTGGAATCGCAGGCGTGCGAGGTGGATGCGTGCTTCTTCAGGCAGCCGAACGGGGTCGATGAGAAGAAATAGGAATTGCGAGAAAAGGTGCGCGAACCAGCTAGGTGATCTTCTTCCCCACCTCGAACCCTTTCGCCACCAGTTCCCCGATGCCGTAGTAGTTGCGGTCGTCGGGGGAGTAGAGGAACGGCTTCGCCCTCTTGATGCTCGTGGCGCCCTTCTCGTCCAGGACCGACTCCTCGGCCTTGACGTCGACTATCTCCCCGATGAACTGCGTGTGCAGCCCTATCTCGGTGATGTGGATGACCTTGCATTCGAGGACCAGGGGGAACTCCCTTATGTACGGGGCATCGACCAGCACCGACTTGACCGGGGTGAGGCCGACGGTGGCGAGCTTGTCCTCTTCCTTGCCGCTCGTCATCCCTAGGTAGTCAACCTTCGCCACCAGCTCCTCGGAGGGAACGTTCACCGTGAACGCCTTCCTCTCCAGGATGCAACCGTAGCTGTAGGTAGCCTTCCTCAGCGATATGGCGACGCACGGTGGAGCGGAGCAGCAGATGCCGGCCCAGGCGACAGTGGCCGCGTTCGCCCTGCCGTTCTTGTCATAGCTTCCGATGACCACTGCGGGAGTGGGATATAGTAACGTCCTAGCGCCTAACGACCTCTTCATTTCGCACACCTCGCGCCCGCTTCCTCGGGCCTCGAGGAAGCAAAGAAGCCGGGCGCTTAAGCGCTTTTCGGCCGCGGGGGAGGGTGCGGGCGCCTCAATGCCTGAAGATCCTCACGCCGGTGAAGACCATGGCCATCCCGTGCTCGTTCGCGGCCTTGATGACCTCCTCGTCCCGGATCGAGCCTCCGGGCTGGATGACCGCGGTCACCCCGGCCCTCGCCGCCTCGTCGATCCCGTCCCGGAAGGGGAAGAACGCGTCCGAGGCCATGACCGAGCCGCGCGCGTTCTCCTTGGCCTTGTAGGCGGCGATCATGCTGGAGTCCACCCGGGACATCTGCCCAGCGCCTATCCCAACGACCCGCTCGCCCTTCGCAAGGATTATGGCGTTGGACCAGACGTGCTTGCATACCTTCCATGCGAAGAGCATGCTCTCTAGCTCGACCTCCGTCGGCGCCCGCGCCGTGACCACCCTCAATGCGGCCGGGTCCAGGGGCTGGACGTCCGCGGTCTGCACCAGGAGGCCTCCCTTCACCTTCTTCATCTTCAGCTCCGGCAGCTCATCGTGGGCGATGGGGGCGCCGGTGCGGAGGAGGCGGATGTTCTTCTTCTTGCTAAGCAGCGCCAGGGCCTCCGGGGCGTACTCGGGCGCGATGACGCAGTCAACGAAATGCGAGCTGATCTGCTCCGCCGTGGCCAGGTCCACCTCGCGGTTGAGGCCGATCACGCAGCCGAAGGCCGCGAGCGAATCGACGTTGTAGGCGACGACGAAGGCGTCCACCAGGCTGTCGGAGGAGGCGATGCCGCAGGGATTGGTGTGCTTGATGACCACGGCGGTAGGCCGGTCAGGGAACTCCCTGAGCAGCTCGAGCGCCGATTCCAGGTCCAGGATGTTGTTGTAGGATATCTCCCGTCCATGCAGCTTCTCGCTCTTCCCCACGGCCACGCCCGCGACGAACGGGTCCACGTAGAAAGCGCCCGTCTGCTGGGGGTTCTCGCCGTAGCGGAGGTCGTAGGCTTTGTCCATGCCTAATGAGTAGGAGGAAGGGAACGCGTCCCCGGGGAAGACCCGGGCCAGATACGAGGAGATCATGGCGTCGTACACCGCGGTGGAGCGATAAGCCTCCAGAGCCAGCCGACGCAGGGTGTCCTCGCCGACCTGGGAAGCGGAGGCCCTCATCTCCTGCAATATGTCAGGATATCTGGCCGGGTTGGTCACCACCGCCACCCCCTCGTAGTTCTTGGCCGCGGCGCGGATGAGGGACGGCCCCCCGATGTCGATGTTCTCTATTATCTCGTCCAGCGGGGCCCCTTTCAGGACGGTCTCCTTGAAGGGGTAGAGGTTGACCACCACCATGTCGATCTTCTTCAGACCAGCCTTGTGCAGCTGGGCCATATGATCCTTGGAGCCCCTCCGGGCCAGTATCCCGGCATGGATGGCTGGGTGGAGGGTCTTCACCCGGCCATCGAGCATCTCGGGCCAGCCGGTGACTTCGGATATGCCTATGGTCTTAATGCCGTTCTTCTCCAGGAGGGCCGCGGTGCCGCCGGTGGATATTATCTCCACTCCCAATTCCCTCAAGCCCTTGGCAAAATCGACCAGACCGTCCTTGTTGGAAACGCTGAGCAGCGCCCTCTCTACGCGAACCATAGCAAATGCCCCCTAGATGCGGCGTACCGGAGAAGTATGCCACAGGGATATTGCGCGCGTGGAAATAAACCTCTCCATCGTAGCTAGGCTGGATTCGGCAAGGGCTTAAGCCCATGGTGGCGAATCAAGTACGGAGATGGCGGTAAAGAAGAAGACGCCCAAGAGCACCAAGAGGAAAACGACCCGAAGGAAGACCACGCATCGCGCCAGGAAGAAGACCTCAACGAGGAGGAAGACGGCGAAGCGGACGCGCAGGACGAGCGAGGAGAAACTGGTCGGGGACGTGGTCGCAGGCATCACCAGCATCCTGGGCAATATCACGAAGAAGAAGTAGCTGGTTGGCGAAACGGTCTGGCCCAGGTACCACCTACAAAGGGTTTTATTGAGCAATGGCCTTCAATCGTCCGAGCTAGATGTACATAATCTCGGAGAGGATAAACGGGCTATTCACCTCGGTCTCCAAGTCCATTGACCATCGCGACGCCAAGTGGATCCAGGCGCACGCCTTGAGGCAGATCGAATGCGGGGCCCAGGCCTTGGACATCAACACTGGCCCAGGCAGGGAGGACGGCCCAGCCGCGATGGAATGGCTGGTGAAGACGGTCCAGGATGTGACGGAGGTCCCGCTGTGCATCGATTCCCCGGGCATCAAGACCCTGACCGCCGGCATCAGGGCGGCAAAGAACAAGGTCATCATCAATTCCACCACCGCGGAGAAGGCGAAGATGGAGAAGCTGTTCCCGCTGGCGAGGGAGCATGGTGCCGAGGTCATCTGCCTCTGCATGGACGAGCGGGGGGTCCCGAACTCGGCGGAGGCCCGGGGGGAGATGGCCATGCTCATGATCACCACCGCCATGGAATACGACATCATGCCCGACCGGCTCTTCCTGGACCCGCTGGTGCTGCCAACGAAGGCCGCCCAGGACCAGGGGGCGAAGGTCATCGAGGCGGTGCGCGCGTTCCAGTCATTGAACGAGCCCCCGCCGCGTACCGTCGTCGGCCTGAGCAACGTCTCCAACGGCGCCAAGGACCGCCCGCTGGTTAACCGCACCTACATGGCCATGCTCATGGGCGCGGGGCTCTCGGCAGCCATCTTGGACCCTGAGGACCAGGAGCTGATGAACACCATCAAGGCGGCCCAGGTGCTGCTGAACCAGAAGCTGTATGCGGATGACTTCCTTCGAGCCTGAGCGCAAGGTCGTTCCCTTCGACGTCACCGTCCCTGGTCATCAGATCAGGAGCCTGAAGGTCTGAGGCAATGGTCAAGGATTACCTGGCGGGCCGGGAGAGGCGCTTCCTCCTCATCATAGGCATAGTGGCGGCCTTGGCCATCCTGACCAGCACGATGTCCAAGAATCCTGCCCTCCCCCTCCTGGCCGAGAGCATCGGCGCGGATGCGGCGCAGGTGGGGCTCATCGCCGCCATAAGCCCGATCCCCGGGATCCTCTTCAGCGGATTGGCCGGTGCGTACTCCGACAAGCACGGCCGCTCCAAGATCGTGACCCTTTCGCTCGTCGTCTTCGCCACGGCCCCATTCCTCTACCTCTTGGTCCAGATGCCTTGGCAATTGGCGGCGGTCAGGTTCTATCATGGGTTCGCCACGGCCCTGTTCATGCCCGTGGCCGCCGCGGCGGTCGCCGACCGATTCCCCAGCGAGGTGAGGGGGCAGATGCTGGCCACCTACTCCTCTTTCACCATGGTGGGGAGGTTCGCCGCCCCCTTCCTCGGGGGCGCGCTACTGTATCTCGCCAACTTCGGCTTCCTCTATCTTACATGTGGGGTCACCGCCCTCGTCGCCCTGCTGGTCTCCTTCGCCATACCTTGGGAGGAGGGGCATTTGCGAGCCCATGCCGCCAAGTACCCTGGCTCCTTCCTCGGTGGCCTCAGGGATGTGGCAAAGGACCGCAGGATTATCACCACCTCGGGCATGGAGGCGGTGCAGTATTTCGCCATGGGGACCTTCGAGGCCTTCCTGCCATTGTACATGCTCTCCCTCGGATACAACGGGCTGGAGATCGGCACTGTCATGGGCCTTCAGATCGTGAGCATGCTCCTGGCCAAGCCTATGATGGGACGCCTGTCCGATCGAAGCGGCAGAGGGCTGGGCATCGTCGTGGGCCTCTTGCTGGGCGCACTGGCCATAACCATCATGCCCTTCGCCACCGCCCTTTGGGCATTGGGCCTGCTATCCATCGTGTTCGGGCTGACTGTGGCCTCAGTGACTGCGTCCACCTCCGCCCTGGTGTGCGATCTGGCAGGGAGGTCCGCCCATGGCTCGGCCATCGGCGTTCTCAGCTCGGTAATGGACATAGGCCACTCCTTGGGCCCGCTGATCGCCGGCCTGGTGATAGGCGCCTACTCATATCAGCTGGGGTTCGCCCTGCCGGCCGCGCTCCTGATCGTCGGAGCCTTGGTCTTCACCATGGTGGTTTGGAAGCCATCCCGTGGCCATGGAAGCGAGGGATGAGCCCGCTAGAGCCGTTGGTATCGCCTTTCCGTCTCCTTGGCCAGATCCCCTTCGAAGAAGTTGAAGTAGACGAAGGCGAAGTAGAGCGAGAAAAGGCCCAGAAGAAGGTAATAGCTGGCGAAGGACCCGAAGATGGTTCCTGGATCATGTTCTCTTAGGGCCAGCCGGATGAAGACCACGATGGTGCCCAAGGCCACGAAGGTCTGGAGGATGCGGGAGCGTATCCCTCGGAAGAGCTCGAACTCCTTGGTTATGCCAGGGATGCGGGCCTTAAGGGCCAGGAGCGAGAACCAGGGAATGATGATGATGGGTATGATCATGGAAATCGAGCCGAGCACGCTGAACACTTGCACTATGTCCAGGCTCTCCAGCAGCAGGGGGTTGAGGGAGACGTAGATGGCCATGATCGTTCCGAGGAATATCTCCCAGAACACGGCCCGGAAGAACCGGTCCCGCGGGAATCTGGCATTGGGGGGCTCGGCCTCCACCTTGAGCTTGGAGAGGTCCAGCATGTCCGGGATGTCCATGAGCCAGAGCATGAGCTTGGTGTCGACGCCGTCGCTCCGGGTGAAGGTCGCCTGCCTGACCCCTTTGAGTATGCCGGGCATCAGGCGGCGTATCGCCAGGCCAGCGAACCATATCGTGCCGAAAGCGATGCAGATGACCGCCAGCTGCACGCCCCAGAGGGACAGGCTCATTGCCACGAGCACGATGGCCGCGGCGTAGGCATTCTGATAGGGCTCGAACTCGCCGCCCGCGCCAGGGAAGCCTATGAAGATAGGCCCACTCTCGGAATAATACGACACTAGGGCGAAGATAATCGCCCCAATGATGGATATCAGGAGGAAGAACTGGAACATCTTGATGGTGGATATTATTCCATGATCCCCCATGCGGACCCATGCCACCAAACCGACGAGGAAGAACGTGCCCATGATGAGCGCCGCGAACACCACGCCGGCGGCGAAGAGGTCCTGGCTGGCGACGGCGACTATGGCCACGATAATGCCGTTCAGAGCGAGGAGGACCAGGAAGAACCGGGACAGCCTCCGGTCCAGTTTCCTGAGGTAATCCTGCCTCGCTTCCCCCTCGAGCCGCTTAGCCATTCCTTGCCATTATCCTTTGGCGTGAGATATGAGCTTTGCCGGCCCTAGGGGATCAGGCGGTGGAGGGATTGAAATGGAGCTCCACCTTCTTGACGTCCCAGAGGGTCTCGATCCTCTCCTTGATCTCCTCCTGGATGTTGGAGGCGAAGATGTGGTTCTCGGGCAGGTCCACCCAGATGCTGACCGTCCCTTCCTCGACCTTGACGTCGGTTATCAGGTTCCCGCGCACCACGTCCAAACCCGTGAGGGGGTTCATCACGTTCTTGAGCCGGCGCTTGACCTCGTCCACCGTGGTGGGCTTCTTCTCCTTTATCAGGCCGTGCTTCTCCTCGTAGTTGTTGATGGCCTCCCGCAGCCCCTCCACAGCCAGCACCGAGCAGTGCGCTTTGATCTTGGGCAGGCCGCCGAGCGCCTCCGAGGCGTCCTTCCAGGATATCTGCTTGGCCTCCTCGATGGTCTTGCCCTTGGCCAGCTCGGTGATGATGGAGCCGGTGGCGATGTTGCTCGCGCACCCGTAGGACTCGAACTTGATGTCGGTGATGCGGTGCTCCTTCTCATCCACCTTCAGGTAAACGGCCACCATGTCCCCGCAAGCCGGGCTGCCCACGATGGCCTTCCCGTCCGGGTCCTCGATCTTTCCGACGTTCTGTGGGTTCTTGAAATGCTCCAGTACCTTGTCGCCGTATGGGAATTTCATGTTTTTTCCTCCTTCCTCAGCGGGCTGATCTCCCTCAATCTGAATATGACCTCCTTCATCGCGGCGACCACTACCTCGACCTCCTCCATCCTGTTGAACCTCCCCAAGGAGTAGCGGATGGAGCCGTGCGCCCTCTCGTGGTTGCCCCCGATGCCCATGATCACATGGCTCGCCTCCAACGACCGGGAGAAGCATGCGGACCCGGTGGAGACCTCGATCCCCCTCATGTCCAAGTGCAAGGTGATGGACTCCCCCTCCACGTAGTGGAAGGTGATGTTGGCGTTCTGGGGGATGCGCTTGCTTCGATGACCGTTCAAAGTGGTCTCTGGGACCTCATCGAGCAGGCGGGTGATGAGCTTGTCCCGTATGGACGCGAGCCTCTCGTTCTCTTCCGAGGTGACTAGCTCGGCCGCTTTGGCGAAGCCGACCGCTGCCGGGATGTTCTCCAGCCCCGCCCTCAGATTGAACTCCTGGAAACCTCCGTCCATCCATTTGCCCAGGGGAGTCCCCTTGCGCACGAACAGCCCTCCGATCCCTTTCGGGCCGTGGATGGTGTGGGCCGAGAACGTCATCAGGTCCACAGGCAACTTGGCCAGGTCGATTCCCAGGCGCCTGTATGTGTGCGTGGCATCGACGTGGAAGAGCGCGCCCTTCTCATGGCAGAGCTTGCCCAAGGCCGCGATGTCCTGCACCGTCCCGATCTCCTGATTCGAGTGCTGGATGGAGACGAGGATCGTCTCTTTGGTTATCGACCTCTCCAGCTCGCCCAGGTCCAGGATGCCCTCTCTGTCCACTGGCAGGTAGGTCGCCTTGTACCCATATCTCTCCATGGCCTTCACGCTGTTCAGGACCGGGAAGTCTTCGATCTTAGAGGTCACGATATGCTTGCCCTTCTTATCTCCCAAGGAGAGGGCCACTCCCTTGATGGCCAGATTCGAGGACTCGGTGTCCCCCGACGTCAGCACCAGCTCTTCAGGACTGATGCCCAGGGTATTTGCCAAGCTGGATCTTGCCTTCTCTAGCGTCTCCTTGGCCTCGATCCCCATGGAATGGCCGAACTCCGATGTCGCCACCGCGTAGGATTCGAAGAAGTAAGGCCTCATGGCCTCGAGCACCCGCTCGTCCAACCGCGTCGAGGCGGCGTTGTCCATGTAGATTATCTCAGGCATCTTTGCACCTCAGACGAATAGCGTGATATCGGATTTCCTGGCCTCGTTGATGTAGGTCCCGACCGCCCCGAACTCGTCGATCCAGTCGGTCCGCAGCTGCTCCTTGGTGATGCCCATGACCTCCATGGTCATCTCGCAGGCTATGATCTTGCCCCCGAGCTCCTTGAAGTCCTTCACCATGGTCTCCAGGGTGGCGACGTTTGCCTTGGCCATCCGCCCCTTGATCATCCTCCGCCCCAGGCCGAGCATGTTCATCTTCGACAGCGGTCCTTTGTCGAGGCCCCCCTTCTTCAACCGGTTCAGCCCCCAGAAGGTGAAGTAAAGCGAGACCTCCATGCCCATGGAGAGCGAGCCGTTGCCGATGATGAAGGCGCTGATGACCTTGTCCATGTCGCCGCTGTGCACGACGATCGTGGTCTTGCCGGCCATGATTAGGCCTCCTTGACCTTCTTGATGCGTATCACCCATTCTTGCCCCTGGTCCTTGACATCGAGCAGCTCTTGGCCCTGGGCTTCCACCGCCATCGGTATCTCCTTCTTGGAGGCGGAATGGGTGCCGACTACCTCAATGATATCCCCGATCGCCGCCTTCTTCAGGGCCTTCCTGACCTGGACGAGCGGTACTGGACAGTTCTGATGCCTGCAATCTAGGTCGATCTGTGCCATCGGTCTCCCTCCTGCCCTCGTTTGGTTCATGGTGGATAAGTAGTTTTTCAGATTGCTTCGGAAGGAAACGCGGATACCCGTTCGACGAACGCATTTTTCGGTCCGAAGCGAGCCAAGCAAGTTCGGATCATTGCTTGGTCGGCTTCTCGGTTCGCGCATTCCGGATCAACCAGTCCCGCCAGCCTTATCTAGGACCTCGAGCACGTCCTCCCTCATCAGGAGCTTCATGTCCGGGTTGATGAGGAACATGGGCACCTTGCCGAAATAATCGTGCCTGAACATGCGATTAATCCCAACCTGGTAGAACTCCGCTTTGATCCCGTTCAGCTTCTCGGGATCGATCGGCTTCCCTGCGGCTTGTTGCGCGACAAGGTCATCGAGCGGCGTAAGGACGTTGTTACGCAGCCTTCCCAGCTGATTCTCCACTACTTTCAGGCCCATCCTTGAGCTGGTTACGGACTGGAAGAACCTGAACACGACGTATTGGATCGCCGCCACCAGGATGAGCGTGTAAGTGTTCGCGCCCCCATTGGCGGTGAGGAACTCGCGCACCTTGTCCAGGGTCGTGCCTGGAAGCAGCAAGCCCACAACGATCAAGAGGCTGAAGAAGGCCACGAAGAGCACTATGAGCAGGGTCACTGCCGCGGCCACCAGGGCATTGGTCCCCCTCGCCTTTCCCACTCGCCCCTTGAGGTCCTTAGGCATGCTGAACATGCTCTTGGCGTAAGGCTTGAACAGGTAGATGTAGGAATGCAGGCCGATTATCGCCAGGCATTGTATGACTATGATCCAGGTTTCGCGGTCGCCGATATCCCCCAGGACATACCGGTGATAGAGCGTGAAGAAGATGGAAATGCTGAATATGCCAATGATGGCGAAGGTCGGGATCGCGTTTCCATAGAAGAAGGCGTTCACCCATACCTCGGCTATCAGGCGCTTGCGCCTTTTTGCGATGAACTTCAATGACTTGGTCTTTCCGCTCTTCTGCTTATTGATCTCGCGCCTGCTCCTCCAAAAACCTTTCTCTCTCTTGGTGGTGGGAAGGAACAGCAGGAGCCATGCGAAACATACCACGATGAACGATACCAGGAGCCATATGTAGGAACCATAGGGTCTGACGAACAAGGCAATGAAGCTCACGACCAGAAGGAAAATGACGATGACAAGCCCGATCCTCGTCCTCTTGGGGTCCCGGTGCAGCTGCCTCAGCATGTCCTCCTCATGGTCAATCTTCTTCAGAACGAGGTTCCTGAAGGAATCCAAGGACTCGGTCGATTTCCCGGACGCTTTTTCCTGGTCGCTCATCACGCTCTGCTAGAAGAACAGGATTTCAATATTTAGTTGCTCGCGAACCCCGATAGTCATGGGCGGAGCCCAGCCCTCTTGACGATCTCCGGCACCTTCTCCTCCCAGGCCATGGCCATGATGTGCACTCCTTTCACGCCTTCGATCGTCCTCAGATGCTCTATCTGCTCCACGCACAGCCTGATGCCTTCCTCCTTGGCGTCCTTGGCGCTCTTGAGCCGCTCCACGACGGTGTCCGGGACCATCATCCCCGCGACCTTGTTCTTCATGTAGAGGGCGACCTTGTGCGACTTCAGGGGCATCACCCCGGCCAGGATGTGCACCTTCTCATGCAGGCCCCTGGCTCGCACCAACGCCATCCACCGCTCGAACCGGTCCATGTCGTAGATGCTCTGGGTCTGGATAAAGTCCGCCCCGGCCTTGACCTTCTTGGCCAGCCTGGTCACCCGGAACTCGAAGGGGTCGGCGAAGGGGTTGGCGGCCGCGCCCAGGAAGAGCTCCGGGGCCGTCTCCAGCTCGTCCCCGCTCCACAGCCTGCCCTCGTCCCGCATCTTGCGCAGGATCATGAGCTCCTGGACCGAATCGACGTCGTAGACGTTCTTCGCCTCCTTCATGTTGCCGAAAGTCTGGTGGTCGCCGCTGATGCAAAGGACGTTCCTTACCCCCAGGGCGCTCGCGCCCAGGATGTCCGATTGCATGGCTATGCGGTTGCGGTCCCTACAGGTCATCTGCACCACCGGCTCCAGGCCTTCCTGGATCAGGACCGCGGCGCAGGCGATGGAGGACATCCGGGACATGGCGGTCTGGTTGTCGGTCAGGTTGAAGGCGTCGGCGCTTCCCTTCATCTCATGGGCGTGCCTGCGCACGCTCTCCGCGCTAGCCGACTTGGGAGGGCCTATCTCGGCGGTCACAGCGAATTTTCCTCCGAGCAGAGTGCGCTCCAGGCCGCTCCTGGCGCTCATGCCTTCCCTCCCTTCAGCCTCTTCTGCTCCTCCGTGAGCACCGCCTCCTTCCTGACGATCCTCCTCGGCCCGCCGTCCCTAGCAGGAAGCCAGCTCTTGGGCGGGATGGGCTCCTCCAGCAGGTCCAGGCGCCCCAGGCTCTCCAGGCTGTGGTAAATCTCCTCCCAGGCGCAGGGGGTGTCCGGGGAGACCTCGCACTTCCCTCCCTGCGACCCTCCGCACGGACCGTTCAACAGGCTCTTGGCGCAGCGGGCGATGGGGCATATGCCCCCGGTCAGATGCAAGACGCAGTCCCCGCAGCCGCCGCATTTCTCCACGAAAATACCAGATTCCTCCGGGGCTCCCATGTTCGACGTGTTCAGGCCGGGCAGCACCCTGACCCGAGGGTACATGGCTTGGACGGTCTGAGCCCCGACTCCGCAGGCCAATGACAGCACGCAGTCCTTCCCCTCGATGCGGGGACGCAGCTCGGCGACCCATTCCTTCTCGCACTGCCTCTCCACC
Organism: Methanomassiliicoccales archaeon; assembly: GCA_028682915.1. Classification (GTDB taxonomy): domain Archaea; phylum Thermoplasmatota; class Thermoplasmata; order Methanomassiliicoccales; family UBA472; genus JAJRAN01. Next base: position 11,568 of record JAJRAN010000080.1, read on the forward strand.
ATGGCCTCCTCGATCTCCCATCCCTTGCCTCTCAGGGAGGAAATGAGCCTTAGCGACTCGGCCATGACCGCGACCTCCTTCTCCCCTCCCGCCAGGCAGATGGCGACGCAGGAGCGGCACCCCGCGATCAATATCCCCCTATGCCCGTCCAGCATGCCTGAGATCTCCTCCAGCCTCTTCTGCTCGCCGATTATCATTCCTTCACCGCCAGTGGGTTGGGGCCGAGCCTCTCCACCCTCGATGCCATCTCCGCGGCCAGCTCGGCTATGCGGAAGGGCTGGTTGGAGGCCACGTGGAACATTTCCAGCCTTTGGCCGCCGAGCCCTACCTCGTCCAGTATCTGCTTGGCCCGGTCCACCTTCTTCCTGCCCTCAATGTTGCCGTAGATGTGGTGGCAGTTGCCCTCAAGGCAGCCGACCAGCACCACCGCGTCGGCCCCTTCGCGGAAGGCCTTGAGGAGATGAGCGACGTCCACCCTCCCGGCGCACGGCACTTGGATGAGCGTCAGGTCCGCCGGGTATCGCATCCTCTTCTCGCCAGCGAGGTCGATGGCCTCCCCCGGGCCGCGCTCGCAGCAGAAGGCGAGAATCCGCATCATCTCACCTTCCCCAGCGCCGCCCTGGACTGGGCGACGATCTGCGAATCCGAGAAGCAGTAGATGTCGATGGCCCGGCTCGGGCAGAGAGCCACGCAGGCGCCGCAGCCTTGGCACAGCTCCATCCGTACCTCCGCCTTGCCGGCCTGGCCGATCATCGGGGCCGAGTATGGGCAGACGCGCAGGCAGCCGAGGCAGGCGGAGCACTTCTCCTGGTCCACCTCGGCCACGGCCCCGCCCACCTCCAGAGTGCCCATGGATAGCATCTCCAAGGCCCTGGCCGCAACCGACCCCGCTTCCAATGCCATATCCTCATAGAGCATGTTCCCCACCCTGAAGCGCGCCGCGAACACGCCCTTCCTAACTGTCTCCCCCGGCCTCAATCTCGAGTCTATGGAAAGGAGCTCGCCCTTCTCATCGACGGGGACATCGAACGCCTTGGCCAGGCTCTGGACCTCTGGGGTCAGGACCGTGTCGAGGAGCAGCAGGTCTGCCTGAAGGCGCATGTCGCCCAGCAAAGGGTCCCGCCAAGTGATGACCGTAGGAGCGTGCCCCTCCACCTTGGGCTCGCCGTCGATGCGGAAGAATCTGATGCCCTTCTCCTGAGCCAGTCGTTGCAGCCCCTCCATCCAGTCCATGGCCCTCGCCTCTCTCCCCATGAGCGAGACCTCGATTCCTGGGGCGGCGTCGACCAATGACAGCGCGTAAAGCGTCCCTCGCGGCGTCATGCAGGAGCATCCTATCCCCGAGCTGGCCCCGCTTGGCAGGATTACGATCCTCCTGAGTCCCCGGGCAATTAGTTCCTGGGCAGAGGGGGCTGGCGAGCCATCGATCGTCCTCAGCTCCATCCTCGGCTCCGGGGCCAGTACGACGGCCCCGCATCTCAATGGGACCATTTCGCCTGCGACATCCAGGACCAGGCCGAAATCACCGGGCGGTCCTTGGAAATCGAGGACGCTCGCATTCTTGATGGTCGTCATCCTCGGGTCGCTCGACGCCTCGGCCATGCTTCGGAGAGCGCGGTCCATCTCGTCTTGATTGCTGAATATGTAGGGGGGAGAGCCCTTGGGGGAGCCACCGCTCATTACAAGGTCGACGGTAAGGCCTTGAGCCATGATCTCGTTGGCTACGGCCATGGCCATCAGCCCGTCCCCCAAGACCGCCACGTTCCTCAAGGCCGGCATCTCCTCCTCGAAGGGCGGCTCCACCCAGAGCCTGACCTTCTCGACCGCCATCCTGACCAGGGTCTCGGCCTTGCGTTGGGCCTCAGGGCCCTCGTGCACGAATGCCGCCTGCTCGCGGACGCTTGCCACCTCGAAGGCCAGAGGATGCAGGCCAGAGCTTGTGGCGATGTGACGATAGAGCTTCCTCTTCGTGCGCGCTGAGCAGGCCACGACCACGAACCTGTCCGTCCCGGACCCCTTGATGGCCGCGATCATCTCCTTTTGCCCCGGCTTGGAGCAGATGCGGTCGATCATTTTTACTAGAGCCACTCCCTCGATGCCGCTCGCAAAGGAGAGCAGGCCGTCCATGTCCAGCTTGGGGTCCTTCCCCGAACCCCAGGAGCATATGAAGACGCCGATGCCGCCGTCGCTCATCCCACGCCTCCCATGAAGGCGATGGCCTTGGAGGCGGCCTCGGCCCCATCCTTGACGCATTCCACGATCTCCTTCGGCCCGCGGCAGGTCCCCGCCAAGAATACCCCCGGCCTGGTCGAGGCGCAGGGCTCGCCCTTGGGCGACCTCAGGAAGCCGTGGGCGTCGGTCTCCACCTGGAGCGTCCTTGCCAGCTCTGCCGCGCTCCTTGCCGGCCTCAGACCGACGGAGAGCACCACCGCGTCGAAGGCCTCGACCTCTACTATGGCGTCCTTCTCGGACGCGAATCGGACCTCCGGCCTCGAATCCTCGCCGAGCAAGACCTCGGCCGGGCGGCTCCGCACCAGGCGCACCCCGCTGTCCCCAGACGCCCAGGCTCGGACGTTCTCCCTGGGGTCGTAGAGGCGCCAGTCCATGAAGAAGATGGTTATGGCGCAGCCAGGGTCAATGGCTCTCAGGCCCTGAGCGAGCTTGAATGAGTACTTGCAACAGGCCTTGGAGCAATAGCTAGTATTGAAGCGCTCGTCCCTGGACCCGACGCACAGGATGAATGCCACTTTCTTGGGCGGGGCGCTCGTGGATGGCACCAAGAACCTGCCTTCGGCGCTGAGCTGGCGCTCCAGGTCCAACGAGGTGACCACGTCCGCGAGCTCATCGTATCCCAACCTCTTATCGAGATGGGCATCGAACGGCTCCCCGCCGGTGGCGCAGACGATGACGGCGGCCCTGACGAGGCGGTGGCCCTGCCCCCCGACCCTGATCGCCAAGCGGAAATCCCCTGGCTGGCCAGAGACCGAGCGGAGTTCTGCCCGCCCCAGGCGCTCAATGAGGGGGGACGACCTCGCCTGCGCCACCATGTCCCTGGCCAGGCACACGTCGCAGCGCACGCATCGCTCCACCCCCTTGCAGCCTAGCTCGCCGCAGAGGCCTCCCAGTGCCTCCTCCCTCTCCACGATTATCGAGGGGACGCCGCGCCGCTCCAGGCTTATCGCCGCGGACAGGCCGGCCACTCCTCCTCCGATTATGGCCACGCGGTTCATCCCGTCCTCCTCGCGCTCCTACGGGATGCCGAAAAGACGGTCGCTCCTGGGCGCTTTTGGGTTGGGCGGGTCGCTCTCATCGACAACGCTCTTGCGAGAACTGACGCGTTATTTATAGGTTGCCTGGAGCGGGGGCCAGCATCGCAGGGAAGAAGCGTTTAAGCCTTGGGGCGGCATGGATGGGCGATGAGGGTCGCGGCCTTCACTGTCGACGTGGACAGGGATGTCAATCTGCCAGCCAAGGGCAGGACTAGCGCGCTGTCGAAATGCCATGATGGCGACCGGGAGGAGACCAGGTTCGGTTCATCCATGCGGGGATTGCTCCTCCTGATCAAGATGCTTGAGGAACTGGAGGTGGAGGCCACCTTCTTCTTCGAAGGGGATACGCTGCTCCATATCTCCGAGGGCGCGGACGTGCGCAAGCTGCTCTCGGGCCATGAGGCGGCCTGCCACGGAGTATGCCATGAGGACATCACTGGGGAGTCGACCGGCGCTCCGCTCACCGACCAAGAGCTGAGCCAGATGATCGACGATGGCCGCGACATCGTGAAGAAGGCCTTCGACCGGGACCCAGTGGGTTTCCGCGCACCTTACCAGCACATCGATGAAAGGACGTTGCGCTTGCTCCAGAGGAGGGGCTTCCTCTATGACTCGTCGATGGCCTCGGTCATCGACGATGAGGGCGGCATCCGGCCGTGGAGGGTGGCGGGCGACTTGATGGAGCTGCCCTTGGCCCAGGGAAAGGACGCGCGGGGCAAGAAGATCGTCTCCTACCTTTGGCCGATGCACGAAGGGAGGCGTTCTCCCGGGGACTACGCCGCCATGGCCGGAAGGGTGAAGTCTGGCGTGCTCGTCCTGGCGACGCATAGCTGGCATATGGTCGAGACCTATGAGAGGGGGATGATGTCCGAAAGCCAGATCAACTCCAACCTGGATAACTTGCGGAAGGTGCTCGGGGACGCCAAGGCGCAAGGCTGGGAGTTCCTCCAGTTGAAGGAGATAGCCAGGAAGTGGAAGGGCTGAGAACATGACGACGAGCTCCAGAGTGACGGGGGGCCGGGCTGCCATCGAGGCCGCCTGGAAAGCACTGGAGGGAAGGAATGAGAGAGAGCTCGCCGATCTCTCGGGGTCCAGGTACTCCGGAGGCCACATCCTGCTTCCGCACTTCGAGGCGCGGCTCACGGTGGATCTGGAGAGCAGGGGGATCGCCCTGGAGGGGAAGGAGGTGGACGAGACCTCTTCCATTCTCGCCCTCCATTACCTCGCTGGCTGCGGGGCGGATGTTCCGACAGGGACCCTCGTACCATTCAACCAGGCTGAAGGAGGGGGGGCCTATTACGAGGCTTTCAAGCGCCGCACCATAGATCGCCTTGCGGAGGAGTTCGGCGAACGCCCCAACCTGCTGGTGAGGGCGGGGATCGCCATTGGAGGCTTGGACCGCGAGCTAGGGGCCTCCTCCATTGAGGTGAGGGTCTTCCCGAAGGTGTGGGTCACCCTCATCGTCTGGGAAGGAGATGATGAGATCCCGGCCTCGGCCAACGTGCTCTTCGACTCGACGGCCTTGGGCATCCTTCCCACCGAGGACCTGGCGGTGATCGGCTCCCTGACCGTGGCCAAGCTGGTGAAGGCCAAGGCCCGGCTCTAGTTGAGACCGACGATGCGCCCATCATCGAATATGTCCATGTCCGAGGCGTTTGGCTCGGCAGGCAGACCTGGTATGAGCATGATGTCCCCGCAGATGGCGACGATGAAGCCCGCCCCCGCGGACACGTGCAGCTCCTTGACGGTAAGGGTCCAGCCCATCGGCGCGCCCTTCAGCTTGGGGTCGTCGGAGATGGAGTGCTGGGTCTTGGCGATGCACACCGGAAGGTCGCCGTAGCCCTTCTCGATCCAGACCAGGTCCTTCTCCGCCTCAGCGTGGAACTTGACCTCGCCGGCGCCGTAGATCTCGCGGGCGATGGTCTCGATCTTCTTCTTCACCGAAAGCTTGGGCTCGTAGAGGAATTTGAACTGCTTGCTGTCGTTCTCGATGGCGTCGACCACCTGCCGAGCGAGCTGGATCCCGCCCTCCCCTCCCTGGTCGAAGACGAATGACACCGCCGACCTGACGTCCAAGCGCCGGCAGTGGTGCATGACCAGCTCGATCTCCTCCACCGTATCGGTGTGGAAGTGGTTGATCGCCACGACCACTGGGATCCCGAACTTGCGCAGGTTGAGCACGTGCCTCTCCAGGTTCGCCAGTCCCTTCTCCAAGGCGTCGAGGTTCTTCACGTCGCACTTCTCGAACGGGCATCCTCCATGCATCTTCAAGGCGCGGATCGAGGCCACTAGCACCGCGCAATCAGGCCGCAGGCCGCTGACCCGGCAGACGATGTTGAAGAACTTCTCCGCGCCCAGGTCGGTGGCGAACCCCGCCTCGGTGATGACGTAATCGGCCATCTTGAGGCCGTACTTGGTGGCGAGGATGGTGTTGTTGCCGTGAGCGATGTTGGCGAACGGGAAGCCGTGGATGAACATCGGCTCGCCCTCCAGCGTCTGCACGATGTTGGGCTTGATCGCCTCGCGCAACAGGAGGGCCATGGCCCCGACGCATCCCAGCTGCTTGGCGTAGATCGGCTTCTTGTCGTAGGTGTAGGCGACGATCATCTTCCCCAGGCGCTCCTTGAGGTCGGCCATGGAGGTCGAGAGCGCGAGGATGGCGCTGATCTCGGAGGCGGCGGTGATGATGAAGCCCGACTCGTGCGGGACGCCGCCCTCCCCCCTGCCTCCCAGGCCGACCACGACCTGCCTGAGCTCGCGGCAGTTCATGTCGATGGCCTTCTTCCAGATGATGCGCGTGGGGTCGATGTTCAGCTCGTTCTTCCTTTGGACATGGTTCTCGATTATGGCGGAAAGGAGGTTGTGCGCCGCTCCCACCGCATGGATGTCGCCAGTGAAATGCAGGTCGATGTCCCACATGGGATAGACCTGGGACAGGCCTCCGCCAGTGGCGCCTCCCTTCACCCCGAACACTGGGCCCAAGGAAGGCTGCCTTAAGGCGCCTATCACCTTCTTGTCCAGCTTGCCGAGCCCCTGGACCAAACCAATGGTGGTGACCGTCTTCCCCTCCCCGGCGGGGGTGGGGGTGATGGCGGTCATGACGATGAGCTTGCCGTCGGGCTTCTCGTCGAAGCGCCTCAATACCTCCAGGGGGACCTTGGCCGTGTACTTTCCATAGAGCTCTAGGTCGTCCTTGGAGAGGCCTATCTTGGCAGCCACCTCCTCGATGGGCAGACAGTCAACCGCCTGGGCGATCTCGATGTTGGTCTTCAGGGTTACTCCTCCTGGGCAAGTTCGTTATTAAGGACGGCGTATAAAACAAAAGCGCCGGCGCGAGATCCCTATCGGATGGATTGCGAGGGCCTCGTTGAACCGAAGATGGCGCCCATCCAATGATGTTTTTATATCCACACGCTCCTTTTCTCGCTTGAGGAGATGGGGATGCAGGCGCAGATAATCGATGGGAACCGTATCGCATCACAGATCAAGGAAGAGCTCAGGGACAGGCTGACCAAGCTGCATTTCGCGGGGCACAGCCCGGGATTGGCTGTCGTCCTGGTGGGCGAGGACCCGGCGTCGAAGGTCTATGTGAGCATGAAGGCCAGGGAATGCAAGGAGCTGGGCATCCTCAGCAAGCAGTTGGACCTCCCCGAGACGGTGAGCGAGGAGGAGCTTCTCAAGAACATCGATTACATCCAGGCCGACCCCAAGGTCCACGGCATCCTGGTCCAGATGCCGTTGCCGCCGCACATCTCCGAGGCCAAGGTGATGGAGCGCATCGAGCCGGACAAGGACGTCGATGGGTTCCATCCGGTCAACATCGGAAGGATGCTGATGGGCGCTCCTGGCATCCTACCCTGCACCCCCCACGGCATTCAAGAGCTGCTGATCCGCAGCGGCAACTCTCCCGAGGGCAAGGACGTGGTGGTGGTAGGCAGGAGCAACATCGTGGGCAAGCCCATCGCCGCCATCCTCATGCAGAAGGCCAAGGACGCGAACGCCACCGTCACCATCTGCCACTCTGGCACCAGGGACCTGGCCCAGCATACCAAACAGGCGGACGTGCTCATCGCCGCCATGGGAAGGCCCCAGTTCATCAAAGCGGACATGGTGAAGGAGGGCGTGGTCGTGATCGACGTGGGGATGAACCGCGTCGAGGACCCCAAGTCGGAGAAGGGGTATCGCCTCGTAGGGGATGTGGATTACGAGGCGGTGAGCAGGAAGGCCAAGGCCATAACGCCGGTGCCAGGGGGGGTAGGGCCGATGACCCGGGCCATGCTCATGGCGAACACCGTCCGCGCCGCGGAGATCGCCTTCGAGAAGTCGCAGGCCAAGAAGCACTGACCAGCGGCCGGCGTCCCCGGAAAACCCCTGGGATAATTTTATTTAGCTCAGCGCAGAGTACCCGCCCATTAGGAGAGGGGCGATCCGCCCACCTCCATTGGGGGAAGTCGCTTGGCAGTGATCGAGGTCAACAATCTCACCAAGAAATACGGGCCGCTCGAGGCGCTCAAGGGGATCACGTTCAGCGTCGACGAAGGAGAGGTGTTCGGCCTCATCGGCCCGAACGGGGCGGGCAAGACCACGGCCCTGAGGGTGCTCTCCACCTTGCTCGAGGTCACATCTGGCACCGTCACCATCTATGGATACGATCTGGTGAAGCAGCCGGATAAGATACGCGAGATCATCTCCTACCTGCCGGAGGATGCTGGCACCTACAAGAACATGAAGGGGATCGAGTACCTTCATTTCATAGCGGCCTTCTTCCAGGACGAGCGCCGGTACCAGATGCTCGAGAGAGGGGTGCGCATCGCCGATCTCGGGGAGAGGTTGGACGACCGCATCGACACCTACTCCAAGGGCATGCAGAGGCGCCTCCTGGTCGCCAGGGCGCTGATGATCCAGCCCAAGCTGGCCATCCTGGACGAGTTGACCTCCGGCCTTGACGTCATCAACGCCCAGACCATCAGGAGGACGGTGAAGGAATCGGCCAAGGAAGGGACCACAGTACTGCTCTCATCGCACAACATGCTGGAGGTGGAGCTGATGTGCGACCGCATCGCGCTGATCAACGACGGCAGGATCGTCGCCACCGGATCGCCCAAGGACCTCAAGGCCGAGTATCACGCGGCCAACATCGAGGACGTCTTCGTGGAGGTGGTCAGATGAGCCGCGGCCTAGGCAACATCATGAAGAAGGAGATCAAGGAGCTCCTCACCCCCAGCACATTGATCCCCATAATCATATTCGCCATCATCTTCGGCTCCCTGGGCGGCGTCTTCGGCGGCGCCACCGATGAGCTTAGCCAGCCTCCCAAGATTGCCATCATCAACGATGGCACCGGGGAGATCTCCCAATTCGTGGAGTTGGACATGACGGCCCGCTCCGAGGTCCTCTACAATGGCACCGACCTCGATCAGGCCATCCAGGTGACGACCGAGCAGGGCGGCGTCGCGGTTTTCGTCATCACACCGGAATTCGACGATAACATAACCGAGAACAAGTCCGGCGTCATCAATGTGTACTGGATATTGGAAGGGTCTGGCGTGTTGGACGGCCTTTCCACCGATCCTGCGGCCGCCATGCTGTCGCAGGTGAGCTACGACCTTTCCAAGGCCATAATCGACTCGCATTACACGGACAATTCGACGGTCATCCTCGCGCCCATCAACGCCACCCAAAACACCATCTACAAGGGCACTGAGGTGCCGGGGGTCACGCCAGGGATGATAATGGGCGTGATGACCGGCCAGAGCTTCATCGTGCCCCTCATCGTGGTCATGGTGGTGATCTACGCCGGCAGCATGGTGGTGACCTCCATGGGCAGCGAGAAGGAGAACAAGACCTTGGAGACGCTGCTCACGCTTCCAGTGAGGAGGACGTACATCGTTTTCGGCAAATTGGCTGGCGCGGCCATCGTAGGGCTGGTCCTCGCCGCCATCTACATGGTCGGCCTGGGCTACTACATGTCATCGCTGACCTCGAGCGCGAGCCTGGACCTGTCGCAGTATGGAATCTCGCTCGACCTCTTCGATTACGTCCTGGTCGGCATCTCCTTGTTCCTGGCCCTGCTCTCCGCGCTTGCGCTGTGCATGATTCTGGGCATCTTCACCAAGAACTACAGGGCGGCGCAGACGATGACCTTGCCAGTCACCATGCTGGCGCTCATCCCCATGTTGGTGCTCATGTTCACCGACTTCTCCACGCTCCCCCTGGTTGCCCAGGTGCTGGTGTTCGCCATCCCCTTCTCGCAGCCCATCATCGCCATCAACTCGCTCATGTTCGGGGAGATCGGTATCGTCCTGGTAGGGATCGTCTATCAACTGGCGTTCGCGCTGGGGGCTATGTTCGTCGCCGTGTACCTCTTCAAGAAGGACATCCTCTTGACCGGGAGGGTTAGATCGCAGCAGAGCAAGAAGCGCGGTCTGGCCCTTTGGCCGACGAGGAAGCGGAAGTGAAAACCCTTCTACCTTTTACTCATCCGACCCCTCGCATCCGCCTAAGATTCAGTAGGGTCGTCGGCAAACTATTAAGAAACACATGTCATTTCTCCGCCGAATGTTGCGAGAGTGTCAAGAGCATGGCTATTTCCGTGGGGAATTGTGCCCGATATGCGGCGACGCCGGCCGGTTCCTGATGAACGACCAGGAGCTGGAGCAGATAGGCCGCACCATGGCCGGGGCCTTGCGCCACTTCCCAGAGAAGTTCGGCCTGACCATGGACGAGCAGGGCTTCGTCAACCTCCGGGACTTCATCGCCGCCCTCAAGCGCCAGCGCGAGCGATACCATTGGATCCGCCCGCATCACATCATCGCCATCGTGGAGACAGACCCCAAGGGCCGATACCAGGTCTCCAACGACCTCATCCGGGCGACCTATGGCCATTCCCTGCCCCTCAACCTGAATCTGCCGACCGATAACATTCCCGAGACGCTCTACTATCCAACCACGCCGGAGGAGGCCGACATCCTCCTGGAAACTGGCCTCAAGCCCTCCGACCGCAAGCTGGTCCACCTCTCCAAGACCTACAACGATGCCCGCAACGCCGGCCTGGTCAGGACCGAGAACCCGATCATCTTGGAGATTGACACCAAGAAGCTGATCAAGGACAACGGCCCGCTCATCCAGAGGGCCGGGCGCACCGTGTTCTTGACCCAGGAGGTCGCGCCCGCCTACCTGCGCCGCGCCGAGCAGCCAGAGGAGCAGACCGAGGAGATCAAGGCAGAGTGAGCTCCCCTTTCGACAATTTCGCGCACCTTCCCGTAAGCTTGATTTAGCCTTCGCGCAGAGTGCTAGCCGATGTTCGTCCGGGCCGACCGGCTGCTTCGAGGCGAGAGGGTCAGTTGGTACTCCAGGCATGCCCTTTGGTACTACTGGGACGGCTTCCGCCCGCATCTGGACCTCTTCGATCTGGAGAAGCAGGAGATGGAATCCCTGGACCTAGCGCGCCGCCTGAGGACGGTCGACCTGGTGGTGTCCGAGGAGCGCGAGTGCGTCGGGAGCTTCGATGGTCCTAGTTACGTCCCGTGCCCCAGCCGGTCCAGGGTCAGTGGGCCCTTCGACCAGTGCCGCGCCTGCGCCGGGACTTGGATACCCGTCCAGGAGTGCCTCTTCGAGCCGCAGTGCACCGGCGACCTATGTGACTCCCCCTTGTGCAGGAAGGTGCATGTGGTCTACGCCACGTTCTTCGGAGACCTGGTGAAGATCGGGATGACCGCGGGGTCGCGGCTCGAGGAGCGGGCCATAGAACAGGGCGCGGACGCGGTTGTGCGACTATCCGAGTTCCCCAACCGGCTCGCGGCCAGGGATGCGGAGAAGGACATCTCTAGGAAGCTGCGGGCACCGCAGAGGGTGTTGGGGAGGCAGGTCGCTGCCGAGATCGCCAGGAGCCCGAGGGAGAGCGAGCTGAAGGAGAAGTACGAGAGGATCTCCGCCTCGATCGGGAACGACTACGAGCTCCTGGGAGAGAGGATGCTAATCCTGGACGGCTACCCGGGAAGGGATCGGCTGGCGGAGCTCCAGGCACCGCCCGAGCTTGCCATGGTCGCGGGCTCGCATTCCGGAAATCTCCTAGGGCTGAAGGGTAGGTATCTCTTCTATGAGGACATGGAAGGGAAGGCGCTCATGCTCGCCATGTCCGAGCTCCCCTCCCGCTTCCTGGAGCTAGCAGGGGAAAGGGATAATAGAGGGTGAGGTGCCTTCGGAGGCTCAGTGAGATAAATGAGCCAGGTCCTTAAGCCAAGCGAGGTTGAGGGCAAGTTCGGGAAGCTCTTCTGCCGCGGCGTCTACGTCATGGTCGATGAGGCCGAGGGGAGGGCACGCATCATCGAGGAGTGCTCGGCCAGGGGGCCGGTGGAGTGGGACGCGGTGAACCGTAAGCGAGCCGGCGGGGCCATCACCGACATCCGGGTCGAGGGCACCACCCTGGTGATGGACACGATAATCGGCGAGAAGGAGGTGAGGTTCGGCCCCGCCTCCAAGGACCTCGGCGGCCAGGGGCTGAAGTCCCTTAAAGTCGAGGGCAATTTGGTCAAGACCACCTGGGTCGGGCTGGCGGGAGCGAGCGTGGGTATCGGCGCCTGCCTGCCGCAAGGCCCGGGGACGATCGAGGCCGTCTATCCCGACGACGCCAAGGTGGGCGGCGCCAACCGCATCGAGGTCACCATCACGACCCCCAAGATGATCCGGGCGGTGTTCGCGGTCGATGACACCGACACCAAGGAGAAGGGGGCGTCCTGGGTGCTAATGCTCAAGGCGGCGAGGGAGGCGCCAGTCGGCCACTTCCTGACGCATCGGATAGTCCAGCTCAACCCTGATGTCAAGGAGAAGACCACCCAGTGCGTCGCGGTCAGCGTCTCCTTCGCGGTCAAGGAGGAGGAGTTCCCCGCTCTGAGGCGGCATTTCATCAATTACCTGAAGCAAGGGACGTACTCGCAGAACACCTCGCTGGCGGTGTTCAGGGGGCTGCGGATACCCGAGGCGGTCCGCGATTACGGCCTGAGGGCCAAGCGGGAGGTCATGAAAGTGGAAGACGCCCGTTCCGTCGCCCGGAAGGGCGGGGTGGAGCTGGTGGAGATCACAGGCCCGCGGGGCGCCATAGGGGCCATGGCCGGCCTGGGCTGCCATGACCTGGGCATCGAGGCTGCCGGGCTACCGGAGGACTTCTGAGCCTCCTTCCCGCGGTGACCGCCAATGCCGTTTCCGTATGACGTATCCCGCGCAAGGATGCAGGAAAGTTAGATATCACAGTCCACGATTGAGGAGGGAGCTCATGGAGGCCTAGGCATCGTCAAGAACGAGATCTCCAGGGTCATCGCCAACACCGCCTACCAGACCTACGAGAAGCGGCTGCTCAAGGAGGTGCTGGAGGACAAGGTCCCTCGCCACATCGCCATCATCATGGACGGGAACCGCCGCTTCGCCCGGGAGTTCGGCCTGCGCCCCGAGGAAGGCCACGTGAAAGGCAAGGACAAGCTGGAGGAGGTAATGGAATGGTGCCTAGACCTGGGCATCAAGGTCCTCACGGTGTACGCCTTCAGCACCGAGAACCTGAAGCGCGACCCCCAGGAGATCGAGTACCTCATGCACATCTTCGAGGAGAACTTCTACAAGCTGGGGGACGACGAGCGCATCCAGAAGCACGGGATCAGGCTCACCGTCCTGGGACAGAGGGAGCTATTGCCGAAGAAGGTGCAGGAGGCGATCGATTACGCGGAGGCCAAGACCGCCCCTTATTCTAACTATTACTATAATATCGCCATCGCCTACGGCAGCCGCCAGGAGATAATCCAGGCCATCAAGGGGATCGCCCAGGAAGTCAAGGACGGCAGGCTGAAGGTGGAGCAGATCGACGAGGACGTCGTCAACAAGTTCCTCTACACCGCGGAGTTCCCGGACCCTGACCTGATCCTGAGGACCTCCGGGGAGGAAAGGGTCTCCAACTTCCTGCTCTGGCAGCTCGCCTACTCCGAGCTGTACTTCACCGACGTGTACTGGCCCGGCTTCCGCAAGGTCGATTTCCTAAGGGCCATCCGCTCCTATCAGATGCGCCAGCGTCGCTTCGGCAAGTGATTCGCCTCCACCATCCGCCCTGCGGCGGCAAAAAGGATAACCTGTGCCGGGCATACTCTGGCACCGATGAGCGCTCTGTCGCGGAAGGTCCTGGAGGGGCTGAAGGCCAAGGGCTGGGCAGGGGGGATCGTCCCATTCGAACGGGCCCGTGATCTAGAAAGTGACATCGGTCCGCTGGTGGAGGGGGGATTGGTCGCCAAGGCGGTCCAGGAGGCGTACCTCAAGGACTTCAGGTACGAGGCCCGAGAGCAGCTGTCCGACCCCCGCTCGATAATTGTCATCGCCGTCCCCCAGCCGAGGATGCGGGTGCACTTCACCTTCCATGGCAAGGTCATACCCGCGATCGTCCCCCCCACCTACGCCAATGCTTGGACCGTGATCAATGGCGCGAAGGCGGCGCTGGAGGCCGCCACCCAGGATGAGGGGGGCAGGTTCGAGAAGGCCACGCTTCCCTTGAAGACCCTTGCGGCCCGGACCGGCCTGGTGAGATACGGCCGCAACAACATCACCTATCTTCCGGAACGTGGCAGCTACCACCGGCTGGTCGCATTCTATTCCAACCTGGACCTTGGGGTGGACCAATGGCAGGAGAGGGAGGCGCTTCCCGCCTGCAGGACCTGCAACCTATGCAAGGAGGCCTGCCCGGCCTCGGTTATCTCCGATGATCGGTTCTTGATTCGAGTCGAGAACTGCCTGACCTTCCTGAACGAGATGCCCTCGGATAGGCCGTTCCCCGAGCAGGTGAGGACCGATTGGCACAACGCCATAGTGGGCTGCATGCGCTGCCAGGATGCCTGCCCCTACGACAAGGCGATGAAGGATTGGACCGAGGAGGGGGAGCGCTTCTCCGAGGAGGAGACCCTCTACCTGCTGCGGGGCGAGTTCTCCGGCCCCTACGCCAAGGCGATGAACGAGAAGCTGGAGAGGTGCGGCCTGGACCTGACGATATTCCCGCGCAACCTCGCGGCCCTCCTCGGCCTTTGAGCCTCCGAAGGCGCCTTCCCATCTTTCTTATATCCCCACCCCTCTCTCCGCTCGTCCCTGAGGAGAGCTCGGATGGCCAAGCAGGACCTGATACTCATCCACGCGCCGAGCGTGTACGACTTCCGCAAGGAGTTCCTGTTCTACGGACCGGTCTCCGACCTCGTGCCCTCCACGCCCGTGTTCGAGATGTACCCCTTCGGCTTCATGACCTTGGCCGCGCACCTGCACAAGCTCGGCTACAAGGTCAGGATAGTGAACCTGGCCAGCATGATGCTCAACGACCCGAGGCTGGACGTCCCTGAGTTCCTGAGGAGACTGGACGCCCGGGTCTTCGGCATCGACCTCCATTGGCTGCCTCACGCCCATGGCTCCTTGGCCGTGGCCGAGATCGTCAGGCGCCTGCACCCGGGGTCCAAGGTGCTCTTCGGAGGCTACTCCAGCACCTACTACCATCGCGAGCTGGTCCGATACCCGCAGGTCGACATGGTCATGCGCGGCGATTCGACGGAGGTGCCGGTGGCGGAGCTCTTCGCGGCCCTGGACAAGGACGGCGACCTGGAGAAGGTGCAGAACCTCACGTGGAAGGACGAGAGGGGCGTTCATGAGAACCCTTTCACCTTCGTACCCGAGGACATCGACTACATCGAGATCGACTACGGCTGGATCATCAGGTCGGTCATCAGGCACCGCGACCTGGAGGGGCACAAGCCCTTCAAGGACTGGGACCGGTACCCGTTGACGGTCGCCTTCACCGTCCGAGGCTGCCAGCAGCAATGCCTGGTGTGCGGGGGATGCAGCTCGGCCATGAAGGGGTTCTTGGGGAGGGCGAGGCCGGCGTTCCGCTCGCCAGAGCTCGTGGCGCAGGACATCCGCAGCATACAGGACTACCTGAAGGCGCCGACCTTCGTGGTGGGGGACGTGAGAGCGGGCGGCAAGCGCTACGCCGAGAGATTCTTCTCCGAGGCCAAGCGCCTGGGCATTGACAACCCCGTGGTGCTGGAACTGTTCGTGCCAGCGGAGGCGCAGTACTATCGCGATGCGAGGACCGCCTTCCCGAGCTACTCCATCGAGTTCTCTCCCGATTCCCACGATGAGCAGGTCCGCCACGCCCTAGGGAGGAGGTTCGACACCAGCTCCATGGAGAGGACGGTGCAGCTGGCATTGCAGAACGACTGCCGGCGCTTCGACCTCTTCTTCATGATCGGGCTCCCTCAGCAGACCAGGGAGTGCGCCTTGGATTCCGCCAAGTACGCCAAGCGATTGCATGAGATCACCTCCAGCGACAAGAGGCTCTTTGTCTTCGAATCCCCGCTCGCCCCGTTCCTTGACCCAGGCAGTTACGCCTTCGAGCATGCCGAGGAAGTGGGATACAAGCTGCTGGCCAGAACGCTGGAGGAGCACCGCTCTAGATTGGCATCGCCGTCCTGGAAGTATGTGCTCTCCTTCGAGACCAAGTGGATGAGCCGCGATGAAATCGTGGACGCTTCCTACGACGCCGCGGACCTGTTGAGCCGGGCCAGGTTCGAGAGCGGCCTTTTCGACCAGGATGAGCTCGGCGCGAGGCTGGAACGGACCGACATGGCACGCGAGATGATGCGGGAGATCGACTCGGCCATGGCCATCAAGGACCCAAGCGACAGAAGCGCCAGGTTCGAGGAGCTGCGCGAGAAGGGGCGGGAGCTGATGGAGTCCACCATCTGCCAGAAGAGCGACCTGGAATGGGAGTCGCACGGCATATTGAAGAGCGTCCCCCGGGCCGTGTTCAGCCTCGTGAGGGGGAAGGGGAAGCGCAAGGGCTAGCCATCACGCCCCCGGTGATTTCGCTTTCTGATAGCCGAGGCGAAATTGGCTATATCCCCGAGCCCGAATCGAGGAAGGCTACCATGAGATTCAAGACGTTTCTTATCCTAAGCATGGGCGTAGTGTCCAGTGCGGCTTTGTTCGTGATCGCCGTCTCCCTTTGAGCGACGACGTCTGCTCAGATACCTGGACACCTTAGCGCCGCTCGGTTCGATACTTGCACCATCCAGTTCGAGCCTTGAGCCAAAACGGACTTGACCTCGGCAAGGGACTCGGCGTCCGAGGTAAATAGATGCCTAGATTATCCGGAATAGTGGCTTTGGGCCTCATAGGCCTGGTGATGATGTCCGCGTTGGCAGTGAGCGCCTATGCGGCGAACGCTCAGAACGAGACCGTCTTGAGCGACGGCAGCTGCAGCGGAGACTGCGACAGGACGATGCAGCAGGACCGCGACGGCTCCTGCGGGCAATGCGCCGACGATTGCGACGGCACGCCCGACCAGATCCAGCAGAGGGACCGCGACCGCTCATGCGACTGCGTCTGCGTGAACTGAGGTCGTGTCCAAACCCCTTCCTTCATTCTTTCTGCGGTCAGCTCTTTTCCCCTAGCTCGGTGCTTCTCTTGGTTGCGGCCTCGACGGCGTCGATGAAGGCGCCACGCACCCCCGCCTCCTCGAGCACCCTCAGGCCCTCGATGGTCGTGCCTGCGGGGGAGGCGACCATGTCCTTCCCCGCGGCGGGGTGGATCCCGGTGTCCAGGACGGTCTTGGCCGCACCGAACACGGTCTGCGCGGCCAGCTTGACGGCTACGTCCCTGGGCAGGCCGGAGAGCACGCCTCCATCGGCCATCGACTCTATGACCAGGTAGACGAAGGCGGGGCCGCTCCCGGACAGGCCAGTCACCGCGTCCAGCAGCTTCTCGTCCACGGGCAGGGCCATGCCGACCGATTGCAGGACGCGAAGCACGAGGTCGCGGTCCTCGGCCTTGGCGAACTTGCCCAGGGCAAAGGCCGACGCGGAAGCGCCGACTAGGCAGGGCTGGTTGGGCATCACCCGCACCACGCGCACGCCGGCGTTCAACCTCGACTCGATGTAGGTTATCTTGATCCCCGCGGCGATGCTGATCACCAGATGCTCCGGGCTCAGGTAGGGCTTGAGCTCCTCCAGCACCGTCCCCATCTGCTGGGGCTTGACGGCCAACAGTAGGACGTGCGCGAAGCGGGCCACCTCAACGTTGTCGTTGGTGGCCTTGACGCTCAAGGTCCGGGAGATGTAGTCCCGGCGCTCCTTGATGACCTCCCCGGTTATCACCTCGTCCTTCGTGGCAATGCCAGCAGAGACTATCCCTTTCATCAAAGCCTCGGCCATGTTTCCCGCGCCAATGAAACCGATCCTCATGACAAACGCCCCCGTCCAGCCATGCGTGGCTAGCGGATACGTCCTATCTTCGAGACAGTATTTAAAAAGTTGGAGGTGGGACCTCAGTCCCCTAGGGCGCGCAGGAGCGCCCTCATGAACTCTGGCAGATCCGCCGGAGAGCGGGAGGTGATGAGGTTGCCGTCCACCACCACCTCCTCGTCCTTGTATCGTGCGCCCGCGTTCATCACGTCGTCCTTGATGGACATGAAGCAGGTCACCTTCTTCCCCTTGAGCACGTTGGCCGATATCAGGACGGAGGGGGCGTGGCAGATGGCCGCGACCACCTTGCCCTCCTTGAAGAAGCGCCTAACCAACTCGTTGACCGCCGGCACCCGCCGCATCCGGTCCGGGGCGAACCCGCCTGGGATGACCAAGGCGTCGAACCCCTCGGGGTCGACCTCGCCGGCGCTCAGGTCCGCCTTCACCTCGTACCCATGCTTGCTGGCGAAGACCGGCTTGCGCCCCGACCCGACTATCCTGACCTCGTGACCCGCCTCGAGCAGCCTATAATACGGATACCAAAGCTCGAGGTCCTCGTAATCGTCCTCGGCGAGTATCGCCACGGTCTTTGCCATCGTGATCCCGTGCCGGGCAACCGAGCGGGACACATAACTATCTTACGTTGATTCCTCCGAAGAATTCGCCCCTCTTGGTGCTCCGATGGAAACGCCGTTAAGGCCAGGGCGTCACTCGTGGGCGCAGAGCGGAACGGCGAGGAAGGTCGCCCTCTACAATAGTGAAGTAAAAAAAACGCGGATTTCTAGGCTATCCAGCAGCTCTATTGAAAGTTTAAATACCGCTACAATATTGCCCCTACAATGCCGCTCCTAGAAGACTACTTTCCGGTGGCTATGTTCGCGCTGGTAGCCATACTGTTCCCGGCGCTCGCCTTCTGGGTCTCGCGATTCTTCAGGCCGAACCGCTACCTGCCTCAGAAGAGGATGACGTATGAGTGCGGTGAGCAGCCTATCGGCCATGGACAGATCCAATTTCATGTGCAGTTCTACCTGTACGCGATCATTTTCGTGATTTTTGACATCGTGACCGTTTTCCTGATGATTTGGGCCCTGGTGTTCTCGGACCTGTCCGACACCGCTCGCTGGTACATGATCATCTTCCTCGGGCTCCTGCTCATCGGTGTTACCTACGCTCTGAAGAAGGAGAAGATACTATGGATCTGAGGCTAGCCCCTCATGCCGTGGCCATGAGCTCCTCCGAGTTCCTTTCCTGGTCGGGGGAGGTCATGGACCAATTGATGAAGTACACCGGCGCGAAGAAGGCCGTGGACAGGCTCACCGCCCCCATCTGGAGCTGGGCCATACGCAACGCCACCGTCCCTCTGCACTTCGGTATCGCCTGCTGCGCCCTGGAGATGGCCGCCGCTTCCGGGCCGCGCTTCGACGCCGAGAGGCTGGGGATGATCTACCGGTCCTCCCCGAGGCAGACCGAGGTCCTGCTGGTCAACGGATGGGTCACCGCCAAGCTTAGACCCGACCTGAGGAGGCTCTACGAGCAAATGGCCGAGCCCCGGTGGGTCATCGCCATGGGCGAGTGCGCCATTTCCGGAGGGCCTTGGTACGACTCGCACAACACCGTCCAAGGCGTGGACACTTTCATACCCGTCGACGTCTACATCCCCGGCTGCCCCCCCAGGCCCGAGGCCATGATCGACGGCTTCATGAAGCTCCACAAGAAGATCACCAAGGAGATGAAGGGGACCTTCCTGAACGACTGAGGTGGAAAAGATGGAAAGAATCGGATTGGCACCAGGGGGCAAGACCGGTGAGGTCCTGGCCCAAGACATCGCTCAGAAGTTCCCTCAATTAGTTACTATCACCAAGGCGACGCACAACCGCCTTTACGCCAAAGTGGACAAGGCCGCGCTGGTCCCGCTCTGCTCTTACATGAAGGACAACCTGGACTTCGAACACGTCACCTGCGTCGGCGGCGTCGACTGGCTCGAGGAGAAGAAGATGCAGGTGGTCTACCACATCACCTCCTACGCCAACAAGGTGACGGCGGAGCTCGTGGTCGACCTGCCCCGCGACCAGCCCGAGGTGGACTCTATCACGCCCCTCTGGGGCGGAGCCAACTGGCACGAGCGCGAGACCTGGGACATGTTCGGGATCGTGTTCGTCGGGCACCCCAAGCTGGAGCGCTTGCTGAACCCCGCGGGGACGGAGGTCTTCCCCTTCCGCAAGGACTTCGTCTCCGGAAGGAGGGTCTGAGATGGCCGAGATGTGGCTGAACATGGGGCCTCAGCACCCCATGACCCACGGGCTCTGGAACCTGAGGGTCAAGGTGGACGGGGAGACCATGACCGAGGCCGAGCCGGTAATAGGCTACCTGCACCGGGGCTGGGAGAAGATCACCGAGAACCGCAAGTTCACGCAGATCATACCCATGGCCGACCGGCTGTGCTACGGCGCTTCCATGAGCTGGAGCCACCTGTACTGCCTGACCATGGAGAACCTGATGGAGGTCGAGGTGCCGGAGAGGGCGAAGTGGATCCGCACCATCGTCCTCGAGGCGCAGAGGATCGGCAGCCACCTAATGTGGCTCGCGGCCCTCGGCACCGACCTGGGTTCGTACACAGTCTTCCTCTACCCCGTAAGGGAGAGGGAGCTCTTCCTCGACCTGATGCAGAACCTGTGCGGGGCGAGGATGACCTACAACTACCCGCGCATCGGCGGCGTCCGCAACGACGTGCCTGCGAACTTCGAGCGGGACTTCACCAGGGTGCTGAACCACTTCGAGAAGCGACTTACCGATTACGAGGCGCTCTGCGACCAGAGCACCATCTTCCGCATGAGGATGGAGGATGTGGGCTACCTGAGCGCGGAGAAGGCCAAGAATTTGGGCGTGACAGGTCCCAACCTACGCGGCAGCGGGGTGGATTACGACGTCCGGCGCGACGACCCCTATGAGATGTACGACCAGGTGGACTGGAAGGTATGCGTCGAGAAGACCTGCGACGCCTACGCCCGCTACCGGGTCAAGATGGACGAGATGCGCGAGTCCTGCAACATCATCAGGCAATGCATCAAGAGGATGAAGCCTGGCGCCATCCGGGTCAAGCCCCCGAGGACCGCCCCCAAGGGGAAGACCGGCTGGGCGCATGTCGAGGACCCTCGGGGCGAGGGATTCATGTACGTGATAGGCAACGGGGACGACCGCCCCTACCGCCTGAAGGTGCGCAGCCCCATATTCGTCACCGTCTCCGCGGCGCCGGAGATGCTCGTCGGCTACAAGATCGCGGACGTGCCCGCCATCATGGGATCGGTGGACATGTGCCTCGGGGAGACGGACAGGTGAGCCCATGATCCAGAACGGTCTTTACGATTTCATCTACGGCATCGCCCTGTGGCTCATGCAGGTCGTGGCCTGGTTCTTCAATAACGTCCTCTCATGGTACGGCTTCGGTTCCTGGCTGGTAAGCCCTGGGGTGCTGGAGTTCCTCACCACGCTCTTGGTGGCGCTGGTCGTGTTCATCGTGGGCTTCCTGGTCTCCATCACCTTCATCTGGGAGGAGAGGAAGATCCTCGGCCGCCTGATGGACCGGCGCGGCACGCAGGTCGGGTTCCTCGGGCTGTTCCAGAACTTCGCGGACGGGCTGAAGACGTTCATCAAGGAGCACATCATCCCTGACGAGGTCGACAAGCAGCTCTTCAACCTGGCGCCGGTGCTGCTCATCGCCATGTCCTGCCTGATGATCTGCCTCATACCCATCGGCCCCGACTTCTACATGGCCAACCTGAGCGCGGGACTGCTGCTCGTGTTCGCTATCTTCTCCTTGGCGCCCTTCGCCATACTCATGGCGGGCTGGTCCTCCAACAACAAGTACACCGTCATGGGCGGTATGAGGGCCGCGGCGCAGTTGATCGCGTACGAGGTCCCCATCCTCCTCTCGGTGGCCGGGGTCGTCGTCCTGGTAGGCTCCCTCAACTTCATGGACATCGTGGCTTTCCAGCAAGAGAACATCTGGCTCGTGGTCCCCTTGTTCCTCGGGGCGCTCGTCTTCTTCATCGGGGTGATCGCCGAGGTGGAGAGGATCCCCTTCGACCTGCCCGAGGCGGAGGCGGAGCTGGTGGAAGGGTGGATGACCGAGTACGGCGGGTTCCGCTGGGGCCTCATCATGCTGTCCGAGTACGTCCGGGGCTTCGCGGCCTGCGGGGTGCTGGTCCTGATCTTCCTCGGAGGCTGGGCTGGGCCGGACTTCATCTGGCCCGAGGTCTGGTTCCTCATCAAGATGTTCCTGGTGTTCGCCTTGTTCATCTGGGTGCGCGGCGCCCTCATGAGGGTCACCACCAAGCAGATACTGGGCCTGGGATGGACCAAGCTCATGCCCCTGGCATTGATAAACCTGGGGATCGCGATCGCCCTTAGAATGGGAGGCTGGTTGTGATGGCCGACAAGAAGCCCAAGCGCAGATTGAACCCGGTCGGCATACTCCTCCGGCCCATGGCCGTCACCGGCCGAGAGACCCTCAGGACCACCATCCACAAGCCCGTCACCATCCAATACCCGTGGGAGCGGCTGGTCATCCCCGACGGCTACAGGGGAAGGCCTGGACTGGTCATGGACAAGTGCATCGGCTGCCACATGTGCGCCAAGATCTGCCCGACCACCTGCATCGAGATGGTGGAGGTAGAGCTGCCCGAGAAGGGCAAGGTGGAGCGCCCCCAGGTGAACCTGGGCCGCTGCATGATGTGCGGCTATTGCGCCGAGGTCTGCCCCAAGAACGCCATGCTGGTCACCCCGGAGTACGAGCTGGCTGAGTTCTCGCGCCAGGCTCTGATATACGACCCGTTCCGCCTGCAGTACGAGGACCGTCCCGGCTGCCACGTGGACGTGGTCGAGGCCACCCCGGAGATGATCAGGCAGGGCCTGGCGGGCGTGGACAAGAAAACGGGTCAGATGATCAGGGACTATCCCGAGGTCAACGATTCCAAGTGCATCGGCTGCTCCAAGTGCGAGAAGGTATGCCCAGCGGACGCGGCCAAGATGTATGAGAAAGGGAAGAACGAGAAGGGCAAGCCCATCAAGCGCCCCAAGTTCGACCCGGAGAAGTGCGTCGGTTGCGAGGAGTGCCTCGA
>JAJRAN010000117.1 GCA_028682915.1 Methanomassiliicoccales archaeon
TGGATACGACTTGCAGGACCAGTGCGGTTCCTCCAACTCGTTGGCCTACAGAAGCGACGAGGGTCTGCCCCACGAGCTCCGTGGCCCGAACTACCCGAACTACGCGATGAATGTCGGTCACCTGTCCGGATACGGCGGCATTGCTGCTGCGTCCCACGCGGCCCGCGGCGATGCGTTCGCCTGCAACCCGCTCATCAAGGTGGCCTTCGCGGACAAGAACCTCCCGTTCGACTTCGCGAACATCACCAAGGAGTTCGGTCGCGGCGCCATACGCGAGTTCATGCCAGCCGGCGAGAGAACCGTCATCATCCCGCCCGCGTAAGCAGGTGAAAGATGAAGGTCGGCGACTTCGCTAAGTACCGGAACACCGGGACGGTGGGAAAGGTGCAGGAGATCGTAGAGGGACCGGAGGGTCGATGGGTACTCCTCGACACTTACGGCCTGTACTACGAGGCCTCGTACCTGGAGCCCGCGACGGAGTCCGAGTACAAGGTGAGGAAGCTGGAAGAGACCTCGTTGGAACAGCAGATGGAGCAGGTGGAGAGGCTGAGGGCCCAGATCGAAGATGCAGAGAGGGTCGTCAGCAGAATCACCCCTTCAGGCACGTGAAACCCTTTCCCATTCTCTTATTTTTTTTACTTATCCTTCCTACTCTGTTTATCCTGTGCAATACCATTACAAGATAGCCAGCTCTCTGAAAATCGTCAAAATTCTCAGCGAAAGGCGGCGGATACTCTTTTGATGGAGCCCCTTCCTTGTTCAATAGAAGAATGACGTGAGGTTCGGGCTGTGGGATGGTCTGAGGCTTATTCCTTACGATGCCTTTTAAGGGACCAGAGCTCAATCATAATCGGGGAACGACGGAGGCATGACGCTCAGCGACTGTGACAATTCCGAGACAAAACATCTCGGTTATAACACACTGGTTTCTTTGATGAGCGGCTCCATTCAGGCTTTGATAGACGCGGTTGGATATGAAGAGGCGTTCCGACACCTTGAGCCACATATCCAGCTCAATGCGAGGTTCATCATCGCTCGCTTCCCGGAAGAGATAGGAATCCACATCTCCGACTGCGAGAGCGTAGCCAAGCTCATTCTCTACTGCATTTCGCTTTCGGGCAGGGGAGATCCCTCCTTTGAGGTCGGGCCAGAATCCGCGACGCTTTTCCAGCAGAGATGCCGAAACAACGGACAATTCCCGAATATGTGCGAATGGTGGTGCAGACGGGAATGGGAGCACATAATCGAAGAGGGCTGCCCATCAATGGTTCTAAGGCAAATCGCGTCGAAGGATCGAGGGGACGACATCTGCATTTGGAAAATTGAACGAAGAAACCCTGGAGGAGGAACTGATGAACAAGTACCAGTCCCTAACCCGATCTTCCCGATGGAGCGCCTGGATTTCTGGGCAAACGCGGGCCCTTCTGAATACTGGAACAATTCGAGTCAAGTGACCTTAGAGCTCATTGGAGAGGAGCGTGGAGGACGGCTCCTATGCAAATATTCTAGGATGCAAGGCGTGGCCTTTGGCGAGTACTGCCTCAGCACCCTCAATGCAAAAAGAGGGATGGACCTACTAATCAAATCAGTCGACCTGGGGGACAAGATATGGGAAGTGAAGTCAGAATGGTCGAAGAAAGCCCCCAATCGATTAGAGAGGGAGGTACGCGAATGTCCATTCTCTGGCGCCACCATCAGCCCCTGCGATCAGGTCGAAGCTTACTGGAAGGGGGTCTGCTCCGTCGTCGCCCCGAATTGGGAGACTTCGTATGAGCGCCGAATGACACAGGGAGCGGAAAGGTGCAAGTTGGTCTTCTCGCAAATAAAGGGAGAGGGGTTGGACGTTGGCTTGGAAGAGCCTGCGGACCCATTGGCAGCTCTCAAGCTGCGCTTCGTAAAAGGTGAGATCAGCAAGGATGAGTACCGAGAGATGAGGGATGTGCTCCTCGAAAAATGAACTTTAATGCCTTGGAAACAACCTAGTAACGTGATGTGTGATTTTTATAATGACCAGTATCGTTATATCATGGCCCGAGTTGATCACTTATTATCTTCGCCGCTTTTAATTCCCCGCCGAGAGGAACAGCCAGGTAACTCGTTTCTTTCCCGATGTTCTCCTTGATTCTCTGAGCGAGTAACTCTGGGGTCGTTTTCGAATAGACCATATCGTTCAATGCGCCATAGCGGTGGCAGCGGTCGGTGACATCTCTCTGCTCATCATAGTTCTCGAGGGGGAAGTAAATGAACGGCTTCTGTAGGGCAAGCTGTTCCAGTGTGGTGGTCCCCCCTCCGGAGCTTATGCATAGATCGGCTGCGGCAAGGTGCTTATAGAGGCTTGGGACATAGCCTTTAACCTCGATGCCATTTGAGGTCGAGATAGTCTTGGGGTCGATAGCCGGGCCTGCCACCAGAACCATGCGAAGGTCGGGCATTTCCTTCTTGAGGATGGTATAGGTTCTTGAGCAAAGGTCTAGCAACAGCTTTCCTGCAGAAGTGCCGCCAATCGAGACAACAATCAATGGTTCATGGCCGTATCCCAGCTCGGTCCGGACTTCTTCCTTGTTCGCATAGTCCTTGGGGTCGAAGGGAACGATGTACCCTAGGAAATCTACGTGCTCTTTGCATAGTTGTCTCTTATTGGGTCTGAATAGGCCGAATGGCTCATCGGCCACATCCTCAAGCTCTCCCACGAATAACAGGCGATCTACGACCTTGGGCTCGTTGCGGACCGATACCATCCAGAAACGGTTGATTATCCTCGCCCCTAAGAGTTCCATGGGCTGGTTGGTCACCGATCGGTGCCCAACAAAATCGTAGATGAGGACATAAGGGAACTTCTTCAACTCGGGCTTGACCGTTAGGGTGTAGATGAGATCGTAGTTCTCGTCACCAACCACAAGGTCAAACTTCTCCCGTTCTATGGCAGTCAATACGGTCTGAGCGTTCTTGGGAAATATCTTGGTCCATTTCATGGAGAACCGAACAAGGTTCAGTTCGTAGCCGTTCACAGTCTCCTCGGCCGCATCACCAGTTCGGATCATCTCCTCGGCTTCAGGAAGGACCTTCTCACCGCGTTCCTTGAGTAACTGAAGCGCTGGATTCTCAGCCAGCCAGGTGATGTCCACGTCGGTCCTTAGCCTACGCAGTGCGTTCGCTATCTCCAGATCTCTCCATATGTGCCCCAACCCAATCGAGCCGCTAACGTAGAGTATCCTCTTAGTCATCTTTCTCCTCTTTCCCCATGATTACATTTCTGCAACGGGTATTTACCATTTATGCGAAGAAGCCCTTTGATGGGCTTCCTCAGATGCCATATCATGCAATCTAACTAGTGCTGCTTTGTCGCCGATTATACGGGCAAAAAATGATGCTAAAAATACCATTATGATGAAGGATCAACTCAGATACTCGGATTACTTCTTCGAATTGTCGTACCCAATGAGAATGCTCGCAAGCTTGGGGTCGTCAGGAAGTCCATGTGCAGCGCGAACGTACATGTCCGCCGGCGGAGATGGAGAACATGAGACAACGTTGATCACACCAGGCAGCTCCGCCACCTCGGGGAACGAGACCGGTGGCATAACGAAGAGCTCCTTCGTCTTCGGCATCTTGTCGGTGTAGACGATGAAGTCCTGCGACAGGAAGATGACGTTGGGCTTGTCCTCGAACTCCTTCCTCTCGTGCGGGAATATCTCCCTTCCGAGCACCACCTCGCCCTTGTCCGCGATAAGGAGCACGGTAGGCTCCGGTGGCGGTCTGAACCTCGAGTCCTTGATCACGACGATGACGTTCTGCCTCTTCAGGCACTTCTCCACTCCCAGATTCAAGCAGGAGATCCCTAAGGTCGCCTTGACCTGGCTCTCGATCTCCACCACCTTCTCCCTGGTCGCGTCGTCCAGCTTGAAGACGTGGATGCTGCCCTCCATCCCTTTGAGGAGCTTGATGACCTGTTCCACCTTAGCCATGCGCGCCCGAGAACGCGCTCGCCTGTAATCTACCTTTGCCCGGCCCCCCATCCCCGGACAATCTTTTTTAATGCGAGGAGGCGCTAACCTCCTCCATGAGCCTGGAGCTGTTGGCAAAGCAGCAACCATCGGTCGTGACCGCCCTCTACAAGTACAAGCACGAGATCTTCAAGGAGGGCGCCCTGACAGTCAAGGAGAAGGAACTGATCGCCGTCGCCATCAGCATGCTCCTCAAGTGCGACATGTGCCTGGAGGTCCACGCGGAAGAGGCGAAGAAGCAGGGGGCCACGGTCGACGAGCTGCGCGAGGCCATGATGGTGGCCATGTACCTGGCCGGACCGACCGCCATGATCTGGTCCGAGGCCATCGACAAGGTGCTTAAGGAACACAGTGGCGGAAAGGCCTAGGTCACTTGTCGAAGGACACGACCACGTCCCGCTTGAGGGCGAGCCCGGCCGCGGCCTCCATCCCCTTCAGGGCAGCCATGGGCAAGGGGCAGGTGGAGTGCTTGAGCGTCTTTCCCCCGATGACATAGACCTTGTTCTCGGAGAACGGCATCTGCAAGACGTCCATCAGCTCCATCGGCCCCAGTGCCTCCCCGAAATCCTGGACGTGCTTGCATCCGCTGGTTACCTTGCAGCGGAGGACCATTCCCTCGGTCCAGCATTCAACCTTGGCCTTGAAGCGGCAGACGCCTGGATCCACATGTAGAGAGACCCTCTGTTGTTCCAGCTCGAAATCAGACATGTTCAGAAACGCTCCTTCTTGGCACGGGACATCAGGTCGGTGAAGGACCCTCTGGTGATGTCGAAGATGCCGATGACGGCGATGGCCTCCTTCTTGCGCATGATGGGCACGACCACCACCGGAACCCCCCGATAGGGGCCGGAGACGGCGGTGCGCCTGATGATCTGGCTCTTCTTCAGCGCCTCCTCGAGCACCGGGCCAGAGTAGTTGCTGTCCACCACCTCCCCCTCCTCGCATCTGACCCCATATTGGTTCTTGGACCTCATCGCCAATGGTAGGCGGCCCACCAGCTCGTGCATGGCCAAGGCGATGCACTTCAGGTCGTCGGCCTCGGTGTCGGCGGAAAGAAGGGTGGTCCCCTCGGTCCAGCATCTCCTGGACTGGTTCCCGATCCCCAAAGCGGCGGTGACCGCCCCCTTCTCCGCCATCTCGTAGGAGAAGGCGGAGCCGATGATGATGGCGTCGCCGTCCTCGAGTTCGAAGGCCCTCCTCAAGGGCGCGACGCTCTCCTGGTCGGGGAAGTTGTCGTCCCCAGGGAACACGATCTTGCCGTCCCGGATGATGAGGGTGGTGGCGCCGGTGGCTCCCGACCGGACCGCCTCGTCCCTTTGCTCGCACCCTAGCTTGATGCGCTCGGCCATGCCCTTGACCAGGACGGCGCAGTTGTGCTTCCCCAGGGTGATGCCCTCTAGCTCGACCGCCTGGGTAAGGACGCCGGACGTCTCCAAGCGCTTGCGCCCCCTCTCCGTGAGGACGGCGCCGCGGCGTGTGTTCTCCACCGACCCCTCCCTTATCATCTTGTCCAGGATGGTCCTGGTGCTCCCTTCGCCGATCTGCAGAGCCTCGGCGAGGGCCTTGCGCCCCACCGGTCCCTGGCTGTCGATGACCTGGTACGCCTTCCAAATATGGTAGAAGGAGAACTTCGGCGTCGGCCCGCCCGCAAAATAGGAGCTGAAAGTCAGTGGCATCATTGGATGGATATATCATCCATCCAAATAAACCTATTCGAAAAGAAAGGACCGATTTAAGGTCGTTAAATAGGCGGATAACGCATCAACCCTTAAATATGTTAAGACACCACCCACATTAACGCTCGTTGAACATCTGGGCAAACATTTATACTTCATATGAACGTACGCCAGAACATATGCCTGAGGAGGCCGAGCCGCTAGTCACCATCGACAACGTCAGCAAGAGTTTCAACGGTAACACCGTGCTGCGTGACGTTAGCGCGGTGATCTATCCGGGGGACGTCCTTGGCCTCATCGGGAGGAGCGGCGCGGGCAAGTCCGTCCTCATCAACATGCTCCGCGGCAACGTGGAGTACAGGCCTGACTCGGGCAAGGTGATCTACCGCGTCAACCATTGCGCCTCCTGCGATAACCTGGACCTGCCTTTCAAGGGCGCGAGCTGCACCAAGTGCGGCGGCGGCACGAAGCTCCTGGCCATCGACTTCTGGGCTCTGGGGGAGAACGACAAGCTCAGGCTCGCGCTCAAGCAGCGCATCGCCATCATGCTCCAGCGGACCTTCGCCCTGTTCGGCGACATGTCGGTTATCGAGAACATCTTCGAGGCCATGGGCAAGTGCAAGGAGCAGGAGAAAGTGGACAGGGCCATCGAGCTGCTGAAGATGGTCAACCTGACCCAACGTACCACCCACATCGCCCGTGACCTCTCGGGGGGAGAGAAGCAGAGGTGCGTGCTCGCCCGGCAGCTGGCCCGCGATCCCCTGCTCTTCCTGGCCGATGAGCCGACCGGCACCCTGGACCCGGGCACCGCCGAGCTGGTGCACCGCACCCTGGTGGAGATGAGCAAGAAGACCAACATGGGGATGGTCGTCACCTCCCACTGGCCCAAGGCCATCAACCGCCTGAGCAACAAGGCCATCTGGCTCGAGGCGGGCGAGATGATGAAGCGGGGCGACCCGGTGGACGTGACCAAGGAGTTCATGGTCGGCTTCGCCCCCAAGGACCCGGAGCCGGTTCCGATCGGAGGCTCCATCGTCCGGGTGACGGACGCCAAGAAGTACTATTACTCGATCGTCCGCGGCGTGGTAAAGGCCGTGGACGGCGTGACATTCGACATCAAGGAGAAGGAGATCTTCGGCCTGGTTGGGCTGAGCGGCGCGGGCAAGACCACGCTTTCGCGCATGATAGCCGGGATCACCTCGGGCACGGGCGGTAACGTGGAGGTGAGGATCGGCGACGACTGGGTCAGCATGTACGACCTGGGGGAGTTCGGCCGCGGCCGCGCCACGCCCTACATCGGCCTTTTGCATCAGGAATACTCGCTCTATCCGTTCAACACCATCCTTCAGAACCTGACCAACTGCATCGGCCTGAAGATGCCCGCCGAGTTCGGCAAGATGAAGGCCATCCAGGTCCTGTCCGGGGTCGGCTTCGAGAAGAAGGACATCGAGAAGATCCTATACGCCTACCCGGACACGCTGTCCGTGGGGGAGAAGCAGAGGGTGGCCATGGCCAGCGTCCTGATCCGTGAGCCGCGCATCGTCATCCTCGACGAGCCCACGGGCACCATGGACCCCATCACCAAGATCAACGTGGCCACGAGCATCCTCACGGCCAGGAAGGAGCTGGGGGAGACCTTCATCATCGTCTCCCACGACATGGACTTCGTGGTCAACTGCTGCGACCGCGCCGCCATCATGAAGGGCGGGAAGGTGGTGGCCGAGGGAGATCCCAAGAGCATCGTGGCGCACATGACCGCCGAGGAGCGCGAAGAGATGATGAAGAGCGGGGTCGAGATGGCTTGAAGGAGCAGATCGGCCGGCACACCAAGGTGGTGGAGTGCCGCGAGTCCAAAGGGCTGGGCGTCGGCGGGGGCATGGCCCAGAGGGCGACCATCTCCGAATCGGGGAGGGACGTGGTCGCCATAGCCATGGGCCCGGGCAAGAGGCACATCACCAAGCCGGTGTGCGAGATCACCTACGCCCTTAGAGAGGAGGGCGTCGACACCTCGGTCATAGTCATCAATGCCGGCAGCGGCGTGCCCCACGACGCCCCGGACGTGTCCACTGGGTCCATCTTCGGACTGGACGAGATCGAGATCCGGCGCATCCAGCAATTCAAGATCGCCATAATCCACCTGGGGAACGTGAAGAACCACATCATCTACAAGGCGCGGCTCATCCTACGCAACGTGGACATGCCCGCCATCGTGGTCTGCCAATCGCCGGTGGACTTCGAGGACTTCGCCCGCATCGGGGTCAAGACCCGGGTGGTCATGCCCAAGCCGGAGGACATCGGCACCAAGGGCAGCATCGTGGACATAGTGAACGGGGTGGTCCGCGGCGTCACCTGCCCCCAGAACAAGCTGGACGAGATAATCTCCAAGGTCAAGAAGCATATGCCAGAAGCCCCGGTGGAGGGGCCGGAGAGCCTTGCCGCAAGGTCGCCCGCGTTCTCGAGCAAGGCAACCGTCACGCAAGAGTGATCCCTGCCTTTGGAAAGTAATCGCAAAAAGAGCACGCGATGGCTCGCCTACTCTTTGACATTGAAACCGACCAGGTGGGTCCAATGCTTGGTCTGGGAAAATCCTAGGCGCTCCCTGATATGGTCGTCCGACAGGGTGGAGATGCTCCCGGAGGCCACGTCCTTCACGCCCTCTACCCCATCCAGATAGGGGAAGTCGATGTCGGGCAGCACGAAGAAGGGCTCGCCCACCACCTCCACCTCGGGATAGAGGACGAAGTCGGAGCTGAGGAAGCAGACGTCCTCCCGGCCCTTGAGCTGCTCCAGGCGCTTGGCCCCGACCCACTCCCCGACGATGTTGCCCTTCTGGTCCTGGATGTAGACCAGCCTCTCGCTGTCCCCCAGCAATATGGAGTCGCTCGAGGCCACGATGACGAACTGGACCTCGCGCTCGAACGCCGACCACACCCCTTTGTTGGTGAAGGGCATGAGGCCTCCGCAGGCGCCGTTGGACTCGGCCTCCTTCTCCAGCAGCATGATCTCCTTCCGCCAGCCGGCATCGAGGTATTGGAAGGCCATGACACCGGGCAGACCCTCGACCCTCTTCCTCACCCTGGCCAAGACCTCGGAGCGGTCCATTGTAGGCCTTACGCACATCGATGTAGTTAAAGCATTGGCGCCCGGGCTGTTCCGGGTCACGGCGGCCAAGGGAGGATGGCCGCCTCCTGGGTTTCCTTCCTGCTTGCGTCCATGGCTTGGAAAAACATTTTAAGGGCCAGGGCTGATGAACCGCTGCCAGATGAAGATCAACGTCAACGGTGCGGCGGTCGAGGCGAAGAGCCCGGCCGTGCTGTCTGAGGTCATCAAGGGGCATCCCCATCAACCAGGCTCGCTCTTGGCCATTATCAGGCCGAGCGAGTCGGTCAAGAAGGAGACGGACGAGTTCGACCTGATCACCCCCCGGGGGCCGCTGGGCCTTCGCCTGAACGACAGCAAGTACGCCGCGCTCTTCCGAGAGCTGGTGGGCGAGATCAAGGGCAAGGGCGTGAGGTGGCAGACCAGCAAGGTCACCGCCATCGGCTCCTTCCCCACCCAGATCGAGGTGAGTCGGGACAGCGTCCGCTACGGCAAGTTCGATTGCTTCTTCGCCCTGGGAGGGTTCGACTCCAAGTCCTCCTACATCATGATCTCGCGGCTAGGGCACGACGGGGCCTACGGGACCGCTGGAGCGATCTTCGGGAAGATCACCCGGGGCCGGCACGTCCTCTCCGAGCTGAGGGAGGGGGAATCGATTCTCGACATCGTCCCGGTGATCGAGGAGGTCACCGAGAAGAGCGCCATGGTCACCAACGACCTCGACACGGTCCTGGAGGAGGGGATGTCGGTGGAATCGTTCGTGGGGGTAAAGCTGGAGAGGGAATGCCCGGTGAACTCCGAGCACTTCCTCGTCCTAACGGAGAAGGGCACGCTGCCCATCACCGAGGTGACGGAGAGCTACTCCGCCTGCTCCAAGAACCTCGACGTCAGCCTCATCGCCGAGAAATCCGCCATCAGGGAGCCAGGAGTGGTAACGGTGCGCCACGAGGGCTCGGGCATGGGGAGGGTCTACTTCTACAAGACCAGGCGACAGATCTCCAACTTCCACACCAGGATCGGCCAGGTGACATCGGGCTTCGAGCTGCTCAAGCTCGCGCCGGCCAAATCCCTGCTGACGGTCGTGACCGACCCTCCGCGGGTCATGGTGATCGGGATGACCCAGGCCATGGGGGCCAAGGTCCTGGGGTCCTTCGGGCTCAAGCAGGTGCGCAAGGGCGACCTAGAGGACGACGCCATAATCGTGGAGCAGGAGCCGGAGCTCACCATGCAGGCCCTGCACGAGCCCGAGGTCGAGACCTTGGGCGTGAGGCCGGAGAAGGTCAACGACATCACCATCGACGAGGACAAGGCGGTCCAGACCGCCAGGTACATAAGGAAGATGACCGGCCTGAGCCACAAGCCCATCGGCACCCTGAAGGTGCACTTCACCTTCGAGGACATGCCCATGGTCACGTTCGATGGCAACTACTCGGAGGCGGGCCACCTGGTCCCGGAGAACGAGTTCAAGGGCACGGTGCTGCGCGGCGAGCTAGGCGTCACCAACATGTCCAGGCCCAACCGCGGCCTGATAGGGATCCGCCTTCAGGCCAGCGAGGAGTTCGGCCCCACGGGCGAGGAGCCTTACGGCACCAACCTGGCAGGCAAGGTGGTCAGCGACCTCGACGCGTTGATGCGCGACCTGAAGGACGGCGACATAATCTACCTGCGCGAGGTGAAGGCGGCCGCCCCCGCCAAGAAAGCCAAGCGCAAGGCCGCGGCCGTGACCGTCGCCAAGCCCAAGCCAGCCAGGCCCAAGCAGCCCAAGCCTAAGAGATCGAGCAAGGAGGAGGACAAGAATGGCTAAGGAGTTCGAGACCCGGATGATCGTCATCTCCCCATCGTCGCCAGTCACCCCAGACCAGGTGACCAGGCTGGTCCATTCCCTGGGCCTCAAGATCACGGTGAAGGAGACCTGCTACGGCGCGATGATCGAGGGAGGCAAGGAGGAAGTGCACAAGGCGCTGGTCGCCATCCGCAAGCTCGACCCCGACCGCATCTTCACCAAGGTCCGGGGGTTCCCCATCGGGGACACCAGGAGGTGCAGGGCCCACCACGGCTCCCGGCCAGGCTTCACCCAGCTGGAGAAGGAATGGGAGTGCCTGAAGCTGGTGGACAAAGGGGTCAGCGCCGCCGAGCGCGGCGAGCAGGTGTGCGAGCGCCCCCGCCCCGGCAAGCTTCCAGTCAAGAGGCTAAGAGAGATAGTCGATGAGGTGTCGAAATGAAGGTTTTCATCGTCCCGCCCAACAGCCTGATCCTGTTCGACCTCGTGGAGAGGTACGGCCACGAGCCGCTCAGCCTCATGGGAGCGATCCACGAGAGGATAGTGAACCCCGAGGTCGAGTCCCCGCCGATGAACGTCACCCCCGAGGACGTGAAGAAAGGCCTCAAGTACGCGGGCATCGAGGTGCCATCTGGCATACGCGGAAGATTGGCCGTGTGGGGGCCGCTGATCGACCAGGCGGACGCCGCCGTCATCATGGATGATGCGCCCTTCGAGTTCGGTTGCGTGGGCTGCCACCGCACCGACGAGATGGTCCGATATTACATCAAAAAGAGGAAGATACCGTCCATCGTGGTGCGCTATCCCACCAACGAGGAGGAGGCCAAGCTCATGGTGGCCAAGATTAAGGAGTTCCTGGAGGGGTTGAAGTGATCAAGATAGCGCAGCTCTCCTGCGGCACCGAATATTCCGGGGTGCAGTCGGAGATCGAGATGGCCGCCACCACCGTCGGGGCCAAGATGGTCTACCCGGACGTGGAGGCCAAGGACATCGAGGACGCGGTGGACAAGTTCGGGTTCAATCCGACCAGCGCGCAGCTGAAGCTGATGATCGCCCGCGCCGTGGCGGTGACCGAGGGCAAGTACGACGCGGACGCCATCTTCATCTCCTCCTGCTTCCGTTGCGCGGAGGCGGCGCTCATCCGCAACGAGCTTCGCCGCTACGTGCAGGAGCATTCGCGTTTGCCGGTCGTTACCTACTCCTTCACCGAGAGGACCAAGTCGGGCCAGCTCCTGACCAGGATGGAGGCCTTAGTCACCATCGTGGAGAGGAAGGAGTTGCTGGCGCGCGAGCGCCAGGTCGGCCTGACCGCCGGCATAGACTCGGGGTCGTCCACCACCAAGGCCATGATCATGCGCGACAACCATATCATCGGCAAGTTCTGGCACAAGACCGGGGAGGTCGTCGCCTGCGCCGAGGAGGCGCTGGACAAGGCGCTGGCCGAAGCGGGCGTGAAGCGCAACCAGCTGGAGGCCATCGGGGTCACCGGATACGGCCGATTCACCATCGGCAAGGCATTGAAGTGCGACCTGATCCAGGAGGAGCTGACCGTCAATTCCAAGGGGGCGGTCTGGCTGGCCGACCGTCAGAAGGGCGAGGCCACCATCATCGACATCGGGGGCATGGACAACAAGGCCATCACCGTGCGCGACGGCATCCCCGACAACTTCACCATGGGCGGCATATGCGCCGGCGCCTCGGGAAGGTTCCTGGAGATGACCGCGAACCGCCTGAAGGTGGATATCACCGACCTAGGGGCTCTGGCGGACCAGGGGGATTGGAAGAAGGTGGAAATGAACTCCTACTGCTCCATTTTCGGCATACAGTCCCTGGTCACTTCGCTGGCCTCTGGACACGCCCTGGCGGACGTGGCGGCCGCCGCCTGCCATTCCGTGGCGGAGCAGGTCTACGAGCAGCAGCTGCAGGAGATCGACGTGCGCCACCCGGTGATCCAAGTGGGAGGGACCTCCCTGATATCCGGCCTGGTGACGGCGGTTGGCAACGTGGTAGGGGAGAGGCCCATCGTGCCACCTAACTCGCAATACATCGGAGCGGCGGGAGCGGCTCTTTTGTCATCGGGGTTCCTCGAGGGTCACAGATGAACATCCAGGTGGAGGGGTCGGAGGAGTACGGCAACGATGCCTACGTGGAGCTGTTCGAGCGCGTGCTCATCGACCTCGGCCTCACCAACCGCGTGGAAGGGGCCAGGATGCTTGTCTATCCTGAGAAGCACCTCTTCATCGTCTCCGTGCGCATGCGCCAAGCTAGGACATCGGTCAAGGTCAACGAGGTGGCGGACGTGAGCGACCGGGGCGGAAACGCCTACCTGGTCATCCGCAACGAGTCCTACGCCCCGGCGCTGCTGGCGCTATTGTGGAAGCAGTTCGGCAGGGAGCGCATCGAGCAGCTCTCCCGCCTCGAGGTCCTCGCCCATGGCATCAAAACGGACCGCATCGAAGGCTTGCAGATCAGCCCGGGGGAGGAGCTGAGGAAGGAAGTGCTGGACGCCATCTGGCGCCTGCTGCCCGAGGGCTTCAAGGTACGCCACAACCTCTTCGACGACGACGTGATGACCATCATCTCCACCGAGCACACCATGGAGGACGAGTTCCTGCAGATGGGCAAGGTGGCGCACGAGCAGATGGTGAAAGGCATAGGGCTGGACCAGGGCACGGAGGTCGTCGACGACCTGGAAGAGGAGGGAGAGGGCGATGTATGAGGTGCTGATGTTCGATGGCGGCGTGTACCGCATAAACGAACTCTACGAGCTGGTGGAGGACATCGGCGGCTTCGTCATCCAAAAGACCCAGATCCAGGTAATGATCACAGTAACCATCGCCATCCCGGCCGAGGACCG
>JAJRAN010000147.1 GCA_028682915.1 Methanomassiliicoccales archaeon
CGGGGACAACCTGAAGTTGATCAAGGTTGCATCAGGCGGATGACTTGCGGCACTACCTCGTCTTCCTTCTGATTTCATTCCAAACATCATGCTAGGATGAAGCCGATGGCCGCGAAGGCGAAGAGCGAGGCCATGAGAATGGAGCCGTACTTCGGTCCGCCGTCTTTCGTGAAACCAAGCACCGCCCAAATCGCCACGGGGAGGGTCGCCAGACATGCGATTGTCACGGCGGACGGCAGCAGAAGGGCGAGCGGGATCATGGAAACGTACATCATCACAACCAGAGCGATGAACAGATGTTTGGTCCGGGGACCAAGGACGACGGCCATGGTCCTTTTTCCCACCATCTCATCCGCTCCCATGTCGGCGTAATGCACACCCAATAGATTGATGAGCACGGCGAGGAAGATTGGGGCCGATAGCGCGAGCACCTCTATATCAAAAGAACCCACGGCGGCCACGTAACCGATCAAGAACATCATGGCCCCGAGCAGGGCATTGTCCAGCTCGCCCAACCAGGTCCTTTCCAGTCGCAATGGAGGCATGGAGTAGAACCAGCCCAACGGGATACCGATCGCGACCAAGGCGACAGTCGAGATCTCGATCAAACCCATGGCGTAGGACAGGGCGGTGAGAGCGATGCTCAGCCCCAGGAACGCTAAAGCGCCGTACAGAGCCCAAGACCTCGGCACCGCCCCGGAAGGGAGGACCCCGCTGCCCCCAGAGAATAGCGTCCTGCGAGTGATGGAGTCGGTGTCGAAGTCCGCGTACTCGTTGGCGTAATGCCCCATGACGATGGCGCTGACCATTATCACCAGGCCGGCGATCGAGCTCCCCCACGGGATCTCCCCTAGGCGCCAATGGGCCATGCAAGCCCCGGTAAGGAAGGCTAGCAGGCCAGCCGCTATGACCAATGGTCGAGCCAGCCTCACCATGGCCAACGCTCGCGCCCAGACCATACAAGGTGAAGGAGCCGCGGACGTTATCATCGTTGCGCGGGGCGCCGATGCGCCTCATTATCCCAAAGGATAATTGTCAGCGGCCAAAGCCTGGTGCGAAAAGTATATATTTGAGGTCCGTTACATTAGGGGCCAAAGGAAAAACACTTCGGGCTCATGCCTGACTAGTGTATACTCATGATCACTATCACCCATTCATCATGTCCTTGAAAAGGATACATCAATGATTGGAGCGACAGAGGCCGGGAAAAGCCCTTAGGGGGCTCACTCGGAGGTAAGATTCGGCTCAGGCCAATCGGGTCGCGAATTGTTTTTCCGGACAGACATAGGAAGAGAGATCCATGAACATAGATCCCAGTACAACCAAGTATCTGATCAAGGCCAGGCTAAACGCCGATGGCATAGTAGAGAAACCTGACGTGGTCGGGGCGATCTTCGGGCAGACGGAAGGCCTGCTCGGGGACGAGCTCGACCTGCGGGACCTGCAGAAGAGCGGCAGGATAGGCAGGATCGAGGTGGACGTCCACTCCAAACAGGGCAAGTCGGAAGGTGATGTCCTCATCCCCTCCTCCCTGGACCAGGTGGAGACCGTCATCCTCGCCTCCGCCCTCGAGACCATCGACCGGGTCGGGCCGTGCAAGGCCAAGATCGTGGTCGAGGGCATCGAGGACGTGCGCGTGGTCAAGAGGACCAAGATAATCGAGCGCGCCCGCGAGCTGCTGACCGACCTCATCAAGCAGTCGAAGACATCCGGGATAGACCTGACGGAGAGCGTCCGCCAGTCCGTCCAAGTGGAGGAAGTGATCTACTTCGGAAAGGAGCGATTGCCCGCCGGACCGAACGTGAACGATTCCGACGCCATCATCGTGGTGGAGGGCCGCTCGGACGTGCTCAACCTGCTCAAGTCGGGCATCAAGAACGCGATCGCCGTCGAGGGCACCAACATCCCCAAGTCCGTGAGCGAGCTCTCCAAGGAGAGGGTCATCACCGCCTTCGTCGATGGGGACCGCGGCGGCGAGCTCATATTGAGGGAGCTTTTCCAGGTGGCCGAGGTGGACTTCGTCGCACGAGCGCCTCGCGGCCACGAGGTCGAGGAGCTCACGCAGAAGCAGATCATGAAGTGCCTGCGCAACAAAATCCCCGCCGAGCAGTTCATCGAGATGTTCGGCCTGGAGGGCGACCAGCTCTTCAAGGCCGGGAACGGCGAGAAGCGCGGCGTGAAGGACATCGACCAGGCAGAGAAGGCCGAGCGGGCGGAGAGGGCCGAGAAGACCGACCGTCCGGAGAAGCCGGAGAAGGTCGAGCGCCAGGAGAGGCAGGAAAGGCCTGAGCGCCAGGAGAGGCCCGAGAGGCAGGAGCGCCAGGAGAGGCAGGAAAGGCCCGAGAGGCAGGAGCGCCAGGAGAGGCAGGAGAGACCCGAGCGCCAGGAGAGGCAAGAAAGGCAGGAGCGCCCCGAGAGGATGGAGCGGCAGGAGAGGCCCGAGCCCCCGACCGATGACTTCGGCGAGGAGAAGAGGTCCGGCAAGAAGCTCAACGCCGCCCAGGAGAAGTTCAAGGGCATGATCAACGAGCTCTCCTCCTCATCCAAGGCCAGGCTGCTGAACGCCAGCGGCGCCGTGATGAAGGAGATGCCCGTCAAGGAGCTGGCCAACACCCTGAAGGAGGGGGTCGAGGGAGTCACCGCCGTCGTCTTCGACGGCATCGTGACCCAGCGCATCCTGGACATCGCCGCGGAGCAGAAGATCGGCACCATCGTGGGCACCAAGATGGGAAACATTACAAAGCAGCCCGCCAATGTCGACGTCTGGACCAAGGACGATCTGAACTGAGATGAGCAAGGAGCACCGACCCAGCCTGCCAGACCTGAGCAAGGTCGCCACCACCGCTGAGATAGCGATACCCAGCGACCCCCTGCTCCGCGTCATCGGCCAGGACGAGGCGGTGAAGCTTGCCCGCATCTCGGCCAAGCAGCGGCGCAACCTACTTCTAGTGGGGCCGCCAGGCACGGGCAAGAGCATGATCGCCCAAGCCCTGGCGCTGCATCTCCCCAGGCCAACCGAGGAGATCAGGGTGGTGCACAACCCCGAGAACCCTGAGAGGCCTTTGATAGAGGTGAAGAAGGAGGAGGAGGTCCGCAGGGAGTACGCCTCCCGCGAGTTCGCCTCCGGGGACCTCATCGACCCCAAGAACGCGCCGATCAACGTGGCCGAGCGCCTCGGCTACCGCTGCCGCAATTGCGGGACCTATTCCTCGTTCAAGGAGAGGTACTGCCCCAAGTGCCAGAAGCCCAAGGCGGGGGATGCGGGCACCGCGGGCAATCCTTTCGGCGACCTCATGTCCAGCCTGCTGGAGTCGTCCATGTCAGTGCCCGGGATGAGCAACATCCCCACTGGCAAGGAGAGGGTCACCACCACGCGCAACCGCTTCGGCAAGGAGGAGGTGGTGGTCTTCGAGCGCACCGGCGAGATGATCCGGGTGCTGGACCAGGACGCGCTGGAGAAGCGCAGGGAGCTGGAGAAGCAGAGCCCCCGCAAGGTCATCGTGCCTTTGGACCGGAACCCTTTCGTATTCGCGACCGGCGCCAGCGAGACCGAGCTGCTGGGGGACGTGCGCCATGACCCCTACGGAGGGCATGCCCAGCTGGGCACCCAGCCCTTCGACCGCGTGGTGCCTGGGGCCATACACGAGGCTCACCAAGGGGTGCTCTTCATCGATGAGCTCTCTCATCTTGGCAACTTGCAGAGGTTCATCCTCACGGCAATGCAGGAGAGGCGATTCCCCATCTCCGGAAGGAACCCGCAGTCCTCCGGAGCCAGCGTCAAGGTGGACATGGTGCCCTGCGATTTCGTCTTCGTGGGCGCCTGCAACATCCAGGACCTGGAGCAAATCCTTGCCCCATTGCGGTCCAGGATAAACGGCAACGGCTACGAGGTGCTGGTCAAGACGGCCATGGAGGACACCCAGGAGAACGAGGCCCGGCTGGCCCAGTTCGTGGCCCAGGAGATAATCTTCGACGGCAAGATCCCGCATGCGTCCATGCCCGCGGTCTGGGCCATCATCAAGGAGGCGAGGCGGAGGGCGAAGGACCTCGACCACCATACCCACTCGCTCACCTTGAGGCTCAGGGAGCTGGGCGGGTTGATCAGGGCGGCCGGCGACATCGCGATACACGATGGCTCGCCCCTCATCGACGAGGGGCATATCGCGTTGGCGATCAAGCGCAGCAGGACGGTCGAGGAGCAGATCAAGGAGCGCTACGGCTCCTACACCAGGGGTCTGGGCACGGACCTCAGCTCGGCACAGAAGGAGAAGAGCCCATACTATTTCTGGAACGAGCACTCTGGCGACGACCAGATGTTCCATTGATCAAGTGTGAAGGTCCATGCGGAATGCGTCCTCGCCGTTCGAATAGTACCTGGGGACCCTGCCGGTTATCTGGAAGCCAAGCTTCTCATAGAAATGGATGGCCACGGTGTTGCTCACCCTGACCTCGAGCGTTATGTGGCTGATGCTTTTGAGCCCGCACTCCCGCCGGAAATCGCGGTAGAGAATGGTCCCCAGCCCCCTCCCCCGCATCTGGGGGTCGACCGCCAGCATCAGGATGCGGGCGTCGGTGCGTGAGAGGAGGACCCCGAACACGAACCCCAGGATGCGCCCCTCATGCTCCAAGACCACGAACCCCTCTGGCCAATAGACATAGAGGTCGATGAACAGGGTCGGGTTGTAGTTCTCGCTCAAGGAGGCACAGGCCAGCTCGTAGACTCTTTGCAGGTCGTTCGGCCTGAACTGCCGGATGAGCATCCTGGCTCCAATCGAACTATGCCCTCTTAACCCTTTTCCGAACGAACCAGACGGCGACGGAGATGACGGCTGCGACAGCTAAGCCGTAATATCGCGGATCGTCCCCTTGCCTGGGAAGGATCATCACCCTCACCACTTTCATACATGAGTTGTTGCTGGGATCCGACGCCGTCACCTCGATGAAGAACTCTCCTGGCGGCAGCTCGGCGAAAAAGAACGGCCCCTCGCCCTCGACCTTGCCGTCGCCGCCCACGTCCCAAACCACCGCTACCGAGCCGGAGTTGTCGCTTGCCGTGGCGTTGAGCACCACCTGCCTTCCCTCGTCCACTTCCAAGTACGAAGGCACGACGAGCTCAGGAGCGATGGCGTCGTCCACCCAATCCTCCTGAAAGGACTTGGCGAAAAAATCGGCGACCTGGGCAGAGTCGATGATGGCGCCCGCCTCCCGGTTCCGCTCGAAAGACGCCCTGACCCAGTTGATGCTGCACACCAGCACCTTGCCATCCGCTATGACGCCCTTGTTGTGCAGCGTCTCCACATCGTGGAAGGGGCTGAGCGTCTTCGCCTGGAGATCCAGGCGCTCTTGGGCCGCCGCCTCGTTCAGTTTCTGCGCCAGGGCGGCGTTCCCCTTGCCTTCCTCGTTGTTGTACCAGTTGCCGTCGAGCAAGAGCCTGACGCTCACGCCCCGCCTGGCCGCATCGAGTATCGAAAGATACGGGTCTTGCTCCTGCCGCCATTGGTCGCTCATGTAGTACAACTCGAGGTATAGGCGGTCTGTGGCCCCCTTGATGAGGCCGAGCGTGGAGTCATAACCAAAATCAGGCGCCAGGACCGTCTCCACCTGCGCAGGGAAGGAGTCCGGGGCAGGGACATCGGGGTCGAGCACGGGCCAATCGAAGGACGGCGCGGTCGTGGCCGATGCAGGGTCCATCCTACGGATGTCGGGAAAACGGGGATCGACGTCTCCATCGAAGACGGAAAGGAACGCGACTGCCACCTCCTGGCTTTCTATGCAGATGCCCCAGCCGCGGTTGCTGTCCAACGATGAGCTCGCGAAGTTCTCGGAGGCCAGGAGGACCCTTCGCCCGTCCACCACCATGAACTTGGGATGGAGGTAATCATAGCGCTTGAACCCGTGAAAGCCGAAAGATTGGAAGACCTCGCACCCGGCTTTGCCCAGTGCCTGTAGGAATGAGACCTGGGCGCTGGAGAGCCCTCCTACCGGCTCGCCCTCCACTAGCGTCCGGACCTGGACGCCCCTGCTCGAGGCCGAGGCGAGCGCGCCGGCGATGGCGGGATCGGACAGGATGTAAACCTCGAGCGCGATGGAGGAATGGGCGAAGGCTATCTCCCGGAGGAGTCGAGCCCTCATATGGTCAGGGCAGAGGAACGGCTCGACCGTAGACCTCGAAGAGATAGGA
>JAJRAN010000053.1 GCA_028682915.1 Methanomassiliicoccales archaeon
AGAATGGTATCATTGGGGAGGACATTTATTCTATGGCCGTATTCATCGGATTGGCCACGGCTCTAGTTACGCCTTCCTTGCTCCGCTGGGCGCTCAAAGGTCAGTCCGAGCCGAGGCCAAAGCCGATCGTTGACCAGAACGCGGATCCAAGTTGTGACGATCGCTGAATTATATTTTTAGTTTATAAAAATTATAAATTTTAAAAGGTTTGTGGAAAATGGTTTCCGGCCCTATACCGTTCCGCAGCTCGCCTTGCACTCGGCCTGGACCTTCTTGACCTCGGCCTCGAAGATCTCCATGGCCTTGTCGATGTGCTCGTGGTTGCAGTTGAGCGCCGGGATGATGCGGATCGAGGACGGGCCGCAGAAAAGTATCAGCAACCCCTTCTTCAGGCAGCTGTTGACGATCTTGTTCCTGGTCTCCATGTCCATCTTCTTGGACTTCTTGTCCTTGACTATCTCGACCGCGGTCATCAGGCCTATGCCTCTGACATCGCCTATGATCTCGTACTTGTCCTTGAGCTCGTTCTCGCGCTTAAGCAGGAGGTCACCCATCTTCGTGGCGTTGTCGAGGAGCTTCTCCTCCTTGATGGTCTTCAGGGTCGCCAGCGCCGCCGCCGAGGTGACGGGGTTGCCGGCGAAGGTGGTGGCGTGCGCCCCAGGCTGCTTGATGTCGTACTTCTCGTTGAAGACGCAAGCGCTCATTGGCAGTCCAGATGCGATGCCCTTGGCGATGCAGGTGATGTCCGGTACCACATCGAAATGCTCGACGCCGAACCACTTTCCCGTCCTACCAATCCCGCTCTGGACCTCGTCAGCGACCCACAGGATGCCGTACTTCTCGGTCATCTTGCGGATCTCCTTGTGCCAGGCCTTGGGCGGTACGATGTACCCTCCCTCTCCCTGTATCGCCTCGACGAAGAACGCGGCGACCTCCTCGGGAGGGATGAACTTCGAGAGTATCTCCTCGTCGATGAATTTCGCGCAGTACACGTCGCAAGATGGGTACTCCATC
Source organism: Methanomassiliicoccales archaeon (assembly GCA_028682915.1). Lineage (GTDB taxonomy): Archaea > Thermoplasmatota > Thermoplasmata > Methanomassiliicoccales > UBA472 > JAJRAN01. Next base: position 1,015 of record JAJRAN010000053.1, read on the forward strand.
TTGTAGGGGCAGCGGTAGCAGTAGGCATAGGGAGCGTGAATCACGCCTGGCATCTCGGGCATGAACCCCTTGCGGTAGTTCGTCCTGGACGCGGTGAGCGACATGGCGCCGATCGATTTCCCGTGGAAGCATCCGAAGAAGGCCAGGTTCCTCGGTCTTCCCGTGCTCCATCTCGCGACCTTGATGGCCGTATCGATGGTGTTGCATCCAGTGCAGGAGAAGTAGGTCTTCTTGGTGAAGTTGCCTGGGACTATGCCGCTCAGCTCCTCGGCCAGCGCGCCCTCCAGGTTCTGGGAGAGCAGGATGCCCGGGAAGTGTATGAGGTTCTCCAGCTGCTGCTGCGCAGCCTTTACCACCTTCGGGGGGCAGTGACCCAGGTTGTTTACGGCGATGCCGGACTGGAAGTCCAGGTAGACGTTGCCGTCCACGTCCTCGACGTACATTCCCTTGCCGCGCTTGGCGACCACCGGCATTACCTTGTTCGTGGTGGCCATGAAGCGCTTGTCCCTATCCATTATCTTCTGAGCCTCCGGTCCCGGGGGCTCGCACTTCATTGAGATTTCTTTCAGATCGCTCATTCACTTCCTCCTTTCACTTATGCTTCCGCCCGTACTTCTCGGCGGCCCTCACCATCTCCTTGATCTTCTCGAAGTCGGTATTGGGGGAGATCTCGCAACCAGGCGCGATGATGAGGCCGGTGCCGTCACCGAAGCCCTGTTGGATGGTGTCCTTGACCTCGTTGCTTATGTCCTCCATCTTCCCGATCATTAAAGTGGTGGTCTGGTCCATGCCCGCCACCAGGCAGATCTTCTTCCCCCACTTGGCCTTGGCCTCGCTGATCTTCAGGTTGCTTCCCCGGTCCCACCAATTGATCCCGCCCGTGTTGGGGTAGTGGGAAAGAAGCTCGAAGAACGGCTCGACGCCGCAGACGTGCAATATGTTGTATCCATCCTGGTTCTCCAATCCGCCGAGCACCTTGCGGTCGTAGACCGCTCCGAACTCCTCGTATTGGTCGAGGGTCACTATCTCCGCCGATGCGCGGGTCGGGGCGTACAACAGGCCGTCGGCGCCAGCATCGAAGATGTGGTCGGCGTAGTCTATGGTGGTCTCGGCAATGATCTCCAGGCCCTTCTTCAGGGCGTCAGGGTTGAGGATGATGTCCATCAGGACGTTCTCCATGGCCCGGACGTGGGTGGTGCTCGTCAAGGGACTGGGTATGTAAGGCATCATGGAGACCGTGTCGCCGACCTTCTTGCGCATCAAAGCGATGGCGTCGATCGGGACGTACATCCTCCCGTCCTTCTTGGGGTCCAGCACCCGCATCTTCTCCCAATCCTCTGGCTCCCTGACGGCGAAGTCGTCCATCATGGGGGCGAGGCCTTCCGTGTAGCGCATCACCGTGCCCCATCCCGACGACATCTGGCCCACGTCGGACATGGGGTGCAGGAGATCGACCCCCGTCTTCTCCAGGAATGCCAGCTGGCCCTTGGCCATCTTCTCGCCGCTCGTGGCGTACTCCTTGGTGCCGAAGCCACCAGCCCTGGCTCCGATGAACCAGGCCATTCCACTGACCGGGACGCGGTCCACGGGGTGGTGCTTGATGGCATCGTGTACTCTTTGCTCGGAGTTCTTACTCATCAGATCACGCACGCCGGCTTACTTGTCCTGCCTTGCGGACAGATAGTGCTGCTCTCCTTTCATCAGGTGATTGGCCATCTCCACCGCCAAGATGGCATCGGCGGCGTAACCGTCCGCTCCGATGTGCTTGGCGTAGGTCGTGGTCAGGGGCGCGCCTCCGACGGCGAACTTGACCTTGTCGCGGATGCCGGCCTCCTTCATCATGTTGATGATCTCCTGGAGCTCGGGCATGGTCGCGGTAAGCAAGGTCCCCGCCCCGATGATGTTGGCGTTGACCTTCTTGGCCTCGCTGACGAACTTCTCCAATGGGACGTCCTTGCCCAGGTCGACGACAGAATAGTTGTAGACTTGGAGCATAGAGCATACCAGGTTCTTGCCGATGTCATGGATATCGTTCTTGACCGTGCCCATGACCACGACCCCCTCCTTGCCCTTGGCATCTGCCGTATAGGGCAAGAGTATCTTCTTGAAGCAGTGCGTGGCGAGGATGAGCTGGGGCAGGGCGATCTCCCTCTCCCTGTACCTGTGCCCGACCAGGTTCATGGCGTCGATCAGCACCTTGCCAATTTCCTTGCTGTCGATCCCTGCCTTCTTCATGTCCTCCCCGATCTTGGCCGCGTCCGCGGCCTTGCCGTTCACGACGCAGTCATATATGCGCTTGTATTGTTCGTCGTTCATCATTCACACCTTCTTCTAACGATGTTTTTCGTTTGGAGTCTCCTTTAGATTAATACTTCCCATGCTTGCGCCCGGCCTTGATCATGGCCTTCATGTTCTCCTTGGGCGTCTTGGGCGATATGTCGCACCCTGCTGCCAGGATGAATCCGCTACCAGGCATCGCGATCTTGCATGCCTCTGCGATTTCCTTCTCGATGGTCTCCGGAGTGCCGTCCGTCAGCGTGTTGGTGTGGTCGATTCCGGACATGAGGCATAGGTCCTTTCCCCACCCGTCCTTCGCTTCTTTGAGGTTCGGCTTGGCTCCCTTGTCCCACCAGGATATGCCCTTGGTGTTCTTCGTAGTCCTCGAGTACTCCGCAATGATGTCGAACATGGGTTCGACGCCACATACGTGGCAGATGTGGTACAGACGCTCGGTCTTCTTGAATATCTCCATATCCCATGGCATTCCGAACTCGCGGTACTGGTCCTCGGTTGTGATTTCCTTGGAGGCGCGCGTCGTCAGATAACAAGAGTAGAATGCCCCTTCGTCAGCACAAGCGTTGAGGAAGTCAGCAACGGTTATTGCGATGGTCTTCAGGCCCTTCTTGAGCGCGTCCGGCTCGGTGAGCATGTGGATCAGCACCGTCTCCATCGGCGCGACGTGGGTGGCTGTGGTTATCGCCGAAGGAACATCCACACCGATAGGCACGCGGTCATGGTATTTCTCCTTGAGCCACTTGCATGCGTCCAGATAGGTCGGCATCCTGCCATCGATCAATGGGTCTAGGACATCGAGCTTCTCCCAGTCTCCCGGCTCGTTGACCGCGAACTTCCCCAAGGCCATATGGATGTCCGGCGCGTCCGGGATCTTCATCCTAACGCCCCAGCCTTGGACAATCTCTCCGACATCAGACAGGACATATGCCGTGTCCCCGCCAACCTCATCG
>JAJRAN010000144.1 GCA_028682915.1 Methanomassiliicoccales archaeon
GCTCGCAGCACCAGGCGTTTCATCAAGCGCGTCAACGAAGAGCTGAAACTGCCCGTGGTCGTGTTCACCGATGGCGACCCCTGGTCCTTCCGCATCTTCGCCTCCGTGGCCTACGGGGCCATCAAGACCGCGCACATCTCCGAGTTCTTGGCCACGCCTACGGCGGAGTACGTCGGCATCACCGCCTCTGACATCGAGAACTACAAGCTGCCGACCGACAAGCTTACCGAGAGGGACACCAAGGCCCTGGAGGCCGAGCTCAAGGATCCTCGCTTCAACGACGAGTTCTGGAGGAACGAGATCGAGCTCATGCTCAAGCTGAACAAGAAGGCTGAGCAGCAGGCCTTGGCCAAGTACGGGCTTGACTATGTGACGGATAAATACCTCCCCGAGAAGCTGGGGGAGATGGGCGTGCTGCGCTGATCAGTCCATGAGCTTCTCCATGTTCATGGACTTGACCTTGAAGCCAGCCCCCTCGTAGAGGCGGATGGCGACGGTGTTGTGCGAGAAGACGTGCAAGTACAGGGCCCTGAGCCCCTTCTCTTTGGCGAAGGCGCCCAAGGCCGCCATGGTCGCCTTTCCCAGCCCCTTCCCCCTATGCTCCTCCTCCAGGAATATGTCATAAACGAAACCTACAGGGCGGTCTTGGTCCTCTATCTTAAGCCATAAGGCCCCAACCTCCACTGCATTGGCCTTATCCCTGATCACCATGAGGAAGTTGAGGGGCGTGTCAATCCCCTGAGGCAAGAGCCTTCGGTGGTCCTCCCTGGAACGGCGTTCGGCGTCCTCGTATGTACGGTAACCTGCCTTGATGTTCTCTTTGGCGTAGCGAAGGACCGCCCGCTCCAGGTAGCCTTGGAACTGGTCATGGGTCATCGGCAGAAGTTCGACTTCCTTCATCAGCCTCTAGGACGGCTTTTCCCTGGGATAAGCCCTACCTAGTTTGATGCACCCCTGCCCTTGGAGGGAGGCCCGTTTCGAGATTATTGGTGCCTGTCGATGAGAAGCATGCCAGCAATGGTCACGGTAATTCTAGGTAGGATTCATTTAGGGCCTACTTCACCCTGTTTAGGGCATTCTCGACACCCTATTTTTCCTTAAATCCTTCAATTTCATTATTTCCCGTTAAGAAGAAGGAAAGAAAGCGGGACTTTTTACGGATTTCTTCCATCTTCTGGTTGTAAAGGAAGAACCTCTCGTAAACATATTAACGGGTTCGACCCATTTTGGAATACCCGCACTCGGGCCAACGAGCCCACGAGGAGGATTGGGAACATGGAAACACGAGACCTGATTGAGAAGATAATAGCCAAGAACCCTGGGGAGAAGGAGTTCCACCAAGCGGTGAAAGAGGTTCTTGAGTCCATAGAGCCGGTTTTAAAGGCGCGCCCTGAGTACGCAAAGGCGAAGATACTCGAAAGGATCGTCGAGCCGGAAAGGATAATCACGTTCAGGGTCACCTGGACCGATGATAAGGGGGAGATCCAAATGAACCGTGGCTATAGGGTGCAGTTCAACAGTGCCATAGGTCCGTACAAAGGCGGGCTCCGCTTCCATCCTTCCGTGAACCTCGGGATCCTTAAGTTCCTTGGTTTCGAGCAGATATTCAAGAACTCCTTGACCGGCCTGCCCATGGGTGGCGGAAAGGGTGGCTCTGACTTCGATCCCAAGGGCAAGAGCGATGCTGAGGTCATGAGATTCTGTCAGAGCTTTATGAACGAGCTGTATCGGCACATAGGGCCGAACACAGACGTCCCAGCTGGGGACATCGGGGTAGGGGGACGGGAGATCGGTTTCCTTTTCGGCCAGTACAGGAAGCTCACCAACCGCTTCGAGTCCGTCCTAACGGGCAAGGGGATCAACTGGGGGGGATCGCTGGTCCGCCCTGAGGCGACTGGGTACGGATGCACCTACTTCTGCGAGGAGATGCTCAAGACCAAGAAGGACTCCTTGAAGGGGAAGACCGTGGCAATCTCCGGCTCGGGCAATGTGGCCCAATATGCCGTCCAGAAAGTCACCCAGCTCGGTGGCAAGGTCGTCACCATGTCAGACTCGGATGGGTCGATCTACGATCCCAAGGGCATAGACGCGAAGAAATGGAATTTCATAATGGACCTCAAGAACGTCAAGAGGGGAAGAATCCAGGAGTACGCGGACAAGTTCGGTTGCGAGTATTGGAAGGGGCAGAGACCTTGGAAAGCACCCTGCCAGATCGCCATGCCTTGCGCCACGCAGAACGAGATCGAAAAACAAGACGCCAAGGCGCTGCTGAACAGCGGTGTCATCGCCGTATCCGAAGGCGCGAACATGCCGACCACGCTCGAGGCTACTGAGATGTTCATCTCGAAAGGCGTCCTGTTCGGTCCAGGCAAAGCGGCCAACGCGGGCGGAGTGGCCACCTCTGGTCTGGAGATGTGCCAGAACCACATCGGACTGTCCTGGTCGGCCGAGGAAGTTGACCGGCAGCTGCATCAGATAATGATAAACATCCATACGTCCGCGGCCGAGGCAGCAAAGAAATACGGCTATCCAGGCAACTACGTGGTCGGCGCGAACATCGCTGGCTTCGTAAAGGTCGCAAACGCGATGCTCGATCAAGGCATCCTATAAGAATGAGAAACACTTGAGTCTAAACCGGGGGCATGGCCCCTGGTCCCATTCCCATGGCAAATCGGCATCAGACCCAGACCAGCCAAAGGGGCGATCGTCGCCGAGCAAAGAGCGCTCGAGCTCTATCCGCATGGAATAATCCACCAAAAAAGGTGCGGGCATGAAGCATGCACACCAGAACCAATGTCTTGATCGAACTGAGAGGAACTGCTCGGAGGATACGGCCAAGAAGCTCTCGACCATCTTCCTGAAGTATCGCAAGGACAAGGACGACCTCCTGTCGATACTCCAGGACATCCAGGATGAGTTCGGCTATCTTTCGGAAGAGGCAATCCACCTTTTGTCAAAGGAGATAAGGATCTCTGAGAACGAGATCTACGGCGTGGCGACGTTCTATGCGATCTTCAGGTTCGAGAAGCCCGCGGAGCATAGGATCACCGTATGCATGGGCACCGCCTGCTACGTGAATGGCGCCGACAAGATACTTGACGAGGCAGAACAGAAATTGGGGATCAAGACAGGTCAGACTACGGAAGACGGTAAGATCAGCATCGGCCATGTCTTTTGCAACGGCTGCTGCGGCCATGCCCCAGTGGTAGTCGTCGACAACGAGGTGTCAGGCGGCTGGACCCCGACCAAGCTCGACAAGACCATCGACAAGCTCAAAGAGGGATCCCCTTGAACGAGGCTGCGTGGTCCGGGGCAAAGGAGACCTGGAAAGCGCTCAAGGACAGCGAGAGACCAGTGATATACCTGGGCGTCGCCTCATGTGGACGAGCCGCTGGTGCACTGGCCGTCAAGGGCGCTATACAGAGCCAGTTGAAGAGCCGCTCCATCGATGCCAGGATCGTGGATGTCGGTTGCATCGGCCCCTGTTTCATGGAGCCATTGGTCTATATCCAGCTCCCGGGCGGACCGCCGGTGGTCTATGCCAACGTCACGGTCGCGGAAGCCTCGCGCCTGGTCGATGAAGTGATCGACGGCGGAGCGCATATCACAGAAAGGGCAATCGGCGTCCTTGCCGACGCTCCGATGTGGGGCCTCCCCAGGTTCTTCGACCATCCCATGCTCGCACCACAGGTCAGGCTGGTCCTGAGGAATTGCGGCTTGATCGACCCCACCAGCATCGAGCATTACCTCGCGATGGATGGTTATTTGGGCCTCAAGAACGCGCTGGCAAAGACGCCAGAGCAGGTCATCGAGGAGGTCGCCGCATCCGGTCTGAGGGGCAGGGGCGGCGCTGGCTTCTCCACGGGAATGAAGTGGAAGCTGTGCCGGGACGCCCCCGGCGACGTGAAGTACCTGATCTGCAACGCTGACGAGGGCAACCCTGGCACGTTCGTCAATCGCACGTTGCTAGAGGGCGACCCCCATGCCGTCCTCGAAGGGATGGTCATCGCGGCCTACGCCATCGGGGCCTCCCTGGGATTCATCTATATAAGGCACGAGTACCCGTTGGTCCGCGAGTACATCCACAAGGCGACCTTGGACATGAGGCGAATCGGGCTGCTGGGCGATAACATAATGGACAGTGGCTTCGACTTCGATATCCAGATCAGGACCGGGGCCTTGGCCTTCGTCTGCGGCGAGGAGACAGCGCTCATGGCCTCGGTAATGGGGCATCGGGGGATGCCAAAGCCTAGGCCGCCATTCCCGGCCACCTCGGGGCTATGGGGGAAGCCCACGAACATCAACAACACCGAGACGATGGGCACCGTCCCCTTGGTGCTCCGGATGGGCGGGGCGAGCTACGCCAAGTATGGCATCAAGGGATCGTCCGGCACCAAGACCTTCTCCCTCGGTGGCAAGGTCAGGAACACAGGGTGCATCGAGGTGCCGATGGGGACCCCGCTTAGGAACATCGTCTTCGACATCGGGGGCGGAGTGGCGAAAGGCAAGTCGTTCAAGGCCGTCCAGACCGGTGGACCGTCCGGCGGCTGCGTCCCCTCATCACTGATCGACACCGGCGTCGATTACGAGAAGCTCACTAACCTGGGCGCCATCATGGGCTCCGGCGGCCTCATCGTCATGGACGAGGACACGTGCATGGTCGACATGGCGAGGTATTTCCTCAGCTTCACCCAGGACGAGTCGTGTGGCAAGTGCGTCCCGTGCAGGATCGGGACCAAGCGCATGCTCGAGATCCTGGAGAGGATCACACAAGGTGAGGGGGACGTCGACGACATCTTGAGGCTCGAGGGCCTCTGCGAGACCATCAACAAGGGATCGCTCTGCGGGCTGGGGCAGACAGCTCCCAACCCGATCCTGACCACACTTCGCTATTTCAGGAACGAATACGATGCGCACATCATCGAGAAGCGATGCCCTGCGAGGACCTGCAAGGCCTTGATGCGTTTCGAGATACTTGCGGAGAAATGCACTGGCTGCGATGACTGCAGGGGGATATGCGCTCCTGGAGCGATCTCCGGGGAACCGGGGATCCCGCATGCCATCGACCAGAGCAAGTGCACCAAATGCGGCGTCTGCCAGGACGTCTGTCCGCCAAAAAATTCCGCGGTGGCCAGAATGGACAACGTGGATAGGGAGGCGGACCAATGATAACGATCAACGGCAAGCAATACCCTTTCAAGGCCGGGCAGACCGTGCTGGAGGCGGCGACCGCGGCTGGGGTCTACATCCCTACCCTGTGCAGCCACCCGCACCTAACGGCCTTCGGCGCATGCCGCCTCTGCCTTGTCCAGATCGACAACGTGCGTGGCCTGCCCACCGCCTGCACCATCCCACTGACGGACGGAATGAACATCCGCACCGAGAGCGAGGACATCCAAAGGCTGCGGCGGGAGATCATGCTCCTGATGCTGTCGGAACATCCCTACAGCTGCCTGGTGTGCAAGGATAAGGACCTTTGCGTGAAGTACAACAGCTGCACCACCAAGGCCGGTAAGATCACTGGCTGCAACCTGTGCTCCTGGAAGGAGGGATGCGAGGTGCGGAAGGTGGTGGACTATCTCAAGATCGATGAGATCACCTATCCGATACACTATCACGACTATCCATTGAAGAGGGAGGAGCCCTTCATCGATAGGGACTACAACCTTTGCGTCCTCTGCGGCCGATGCGTCAGGGTCTGTGAGGACATCCGCGGCATCGGGGCCATCGCGTTCCTTAACCGAGGGCATAAGACCCGGGTCGGGACCGCGTTCGATATGTCCAACGTGGAGGCGGGCTGCGTCTTCTGCGGTGCCTGCCTCGACGAATGCCCGACCGCCGCCCTCACCGGCAGGGCGACGAAATGGTTGGCGAAGACGGAGAAGAGGACCAAGACCACATGCAACTTCTGCGGGGTGGGCTGCGCCATGGTGGTGGAAGGCCGCCGGAGCACGGTGATGCGGGCTCAGGCCGATCTGGAAGGACCCGCCAACAAAGGCCAGGCTTGCGTGCTCGGCAGATTCTGCATCCCTTCCTTCTTCAATGCCATAGGACGATTGCGTTATCCGTTGGTTCGTAAAGATGGAGTGCTGACGCCTGTCCAGTGGGAGGAGGCCCTGAAGGCGGCGGCCGACGGCCTGAAGGCGCACGACCCCGGGGACGTGCGCATCATCATCTCGCCCCAGGTCACCAACGAGACCGCCTATCTGCTGTCGCGAATGTCCAGGGAGGTCCTTCCTGGCTCCATCATGGAACTGGACTCCGCCTTCGATACGGTCGCCCTCAGGAGCTCAAGGGAGCTGCTGGGGAATGCGGGCTCCAGCGGGTCCCTGGTGGCCATCAACAACGCGGGGACCATACTGATCGTGGGCGCGGACCTGCACCTCGACCACAGCGTCCTGAGGGTGCGGATCAACGCCGCCCACAAGAGAGGGGCAAAGGTGATCTGGCTCGGTCCGATGCCACAGGGCGAGGACCGGCTGGTGGACTATCATTACCCTGGAACTGATTACCTTGACAAGTTGGCCGGATTGCTGCGCAAGATGGCTCACGACGCGCACAATTTCGAGGGCTCCAATGAATTCCTAGAATCCCTGGTCGGCTTCAAGGACAGCAAGGAGTCGACGGAGCTGGCGAAGCTGATCCGCGGCAAGAGCCTCTGCATACTGCTGGGAAAGGGCGTGCTGATGGACCAACCTGAGGCGGTATTCACCGCGGCCTACAACCTGCTGGTCCTCACGCGGAGCCCGCGCGGATTGATCCTGTTGCTGGAATCGAACTCGCAGGGGATCAGCGACGTGAGCGGTCTTCCGACCGCTGCTCTAGAATCGCCACCTGCCGCGAAGGCATACTACGTGACCTCAGGCAATGCCTACGTCCCGAAGGAGGCGGACTTCCTGGTGCTGCAGGACATCTTCGAGAGCCCGTTGATGGAACGGGCGGACGTGGTCCTGCCGGGAACTGGCATGCCAGAGGATGCGGGCACCATAACCTCCTTGGAAGGACGAGTGCAAGCCCTCGACCCGATCGCCCTGGCGCCCGGGATGTCCAAGCAGGATTGGCTGATAGTGGCCAAATTGGCCATCCAGATGGGCGGAGCCGGTTTCGCGTACGATACGGCCGGGCAAGTGACGGAGGAGATGTTCAAGGCCACCAAGGTGAAATCGCTGGGCCTCATCGCCAAGGATAGCTACGCCTTCAAGCTCCACACCATGGAGCAGCCTCAAAGGACGGCGCATTCGTCCCCGACCAACAAGAACGTCCATGGACATAGGGGCGCCGACATCGTGTACAAGGTCGACGACCTGCGTCGACTCTACAAGTACTGGGGGGTGGTGGAGTGAACCGGGTGGTCGAACGCACCGAGCTCGTTCCCAACGTACACAAGATGGTAATCGAGGCCCCCCTGCTCGCCCAGAAGGTCAAGCCAGGGCAGTTCATGATCATCATGGCCGACGAGAAGGGGGAGCGCATACCTATCTCGATAGGCGATTGGGACCAGAAGGCGGGGACCGTCACCATCTTCTTCCTGGAGGCGGGCGTCTCTACCATGAAGCTGGCGCAGAAGAAGGCCGGGGACAACCTCCACGCGGTGGTGGGGCCTTTGGGCCACCCGGCCAAGATCCGCAAGTACGGGACGGTCCTGCTGGGAGGGGGATGCTACGGCATCGGAGGGATCACCTCCATCGCTAAGGCGATGAAGGCCGCGGGCAACAAGGTGATCGTCATCATCGAGGCCCGCTCCAAGTACCTCCTCTACAACCAGGAGCCCCTGCGCCTTATCGCCGATGAGTACATCGAGACCACCTCCGACGGCAGCAGCGGGATAAGGGGGAAGGTGCAGGACGTAGTCCAGTTCATCACCAACCAGGAGAAGGTGGACCTGGCCTATTTCATCGGGTGCACGTTCATGATGATGAACTGCTCCAACGCCACCAAGGGCAAGCACCTGAGGACGCTGGTCTCCTTGAACGCCCTGATGCTGGACGGCACGGGCATGTGCGGGGTGTGCCGAGTGAACGTTGGCGGACAAACCAAATTCGCTTGCGTGGACGGCCCGGAGTTCGACGGGCATCAGATCGATTGGTTACAGGTCTTCCAGCGCAAGTCCATGTACTTGCAGGAAGAGATGCTGGCATACCAGTACCACACCTGCCGCGCCCTGACGGCCCAAAAGAAGGAGGAGCGCGATTAGTATGGAAGAGGCTCATGCAGAGCGGACGAAGACCCCCAGGCAGAAGATGCCCGAGCAGCACCCCATGGTCCGGGCCAGGAACTTCGATGAGGTGCCCATGGGCTACACGCCGGACGTGGCGCAGCTGGAAGCAGGCCGCTGCCTCCAATGCAAGAAGCCCTCATGCATGGAGGGCTGCCCGGTGGGCGTCAAGATACCGGAGTTCATCAAGCTCATCAAGGAGGGCGATTTCGTCGCCGCCGCTCGGAAGATCAAGGAGACGAACTCCCTGCCAGCGGTGTGCGGGCGCGTCTGCCCTCAAGAGGTCCAGTGCGAGCGGTCCTGCATACTGAGTAAGAAAGGGGAGGCGGTGGCCATAGGCCACTTGGAACGCTTCTGCGCCGACTTCGAGCGGGACACCCACCAGATCTGCCTGCCGGTCAAGGCCCCGCCCAACGGGAAGAAGGTGGCGGTGATCGGCTCTGGCCCAGCTGGCCTGACCGTGGCCGGTGACCTAATATTGCTCGGCTACAAGGTCACGATATTCGAGGCGCTGCACAAGGCGGGCGGCGTTCTGGTCTACGGCATCCCGGAGTTCCGCCTGCCGAAGGAGATCGTGGATTCCGAGGTCAAGTACCTCGAGAGCCTGGGGGTGGAACTGCGGCTGAACATGGTCATCGGAGCGATCCGCACCATCAAGGAGCTGTTGGAGGTCGACGGCTACGACGCGGTGTTCATAGGGGTCGGCGCGGGCACCCCTCAATTCCTGAAGATCCCCGGGGAGGACCTCTGCGGGGTGTACTCCGCGAACGAGTACCTGACCCGGGCCAATCTTCTCAAGTCCTACCAGTTCCCCAGGTACGACACCCCCATCGCCAAGGGGCGGAGCGTAGCGGTCGTGGGCGGCGGGAACGTGGCCATGGACAGCGTGCGGACGGCGCTGAGGCTGGGGGCCGACAACGCCTTCATCGTCTATCGCCGCTCCATCGACGAGATGCCGGCCCGGAGGGAGGAGATTCACCACGCCCAGCAGGAAGGGATCCAGTTCAAGATACTCACCAACCCGGAGGAGGTCATCGGGGACGAGCGGGGCTGGGCCAAGGCGATAAAGTGCATAAGGATGGAGCTGGGAGAGCCCGATGCCAAAGGTAGGAGGAAGCCGGTGCCGGTAAAGGGCTCCTGGTTCGACCTTCCAGTGGACCTGGTCGTCATCGCCATAGGGACCAATGCCAATCCCCTGCTGACCGGGAGCATCCCCGATCTGAAACTGAACGAATCAGGTTACATCCAGACGGACGAGGACGGACGCACCAGCCTGCCAAGGGTCTATGCTGGGGGCGACATCGTCACCGGCTCGGCCACGGTTATCCTGGCCATGGGGGCGGGAAGGAAGGCCGCCAACGCCATCCACCGGGACCTTTCCGGCAAGGACGAGCACCCACCGGAAGCTTGCAGCGCCACCATGTGAGCCATAGACGGTGCGCTAGCGGACCTTGCAGGCGGGGCTGAATGCCTCCTCTATGCGGCCCAGGACGAAGCTCCGGTCCAATGTGGACAGGAAGTAGCCCAGGCGAGGCCCCTGCCTCTTGTTGATGAATATCAGGTACAAGGCCTGGAAGCCTCCTTTCGCCCCCAGCCCCGATGCCTTGGCGCACTCGTACACCAGGTCATGGATCTTGTCCCCCACCCAATCGACCTGCGTAAGCTTGGCGTGTACCTCCCGCAAGAAGCCGACCTCGGCCTGGGAGAGCTCGCAGGTGGGAAGCGCCGGGGCGATGTGGAACTTGACCTCCTCGGGAGCGAAATTGTCGAGCCAGAAGCGGACGCACTGCGCCCTTTGGCGGAGCAGCTCGGCGTCCTCCACCTTGATCTCGGTGATGTGTTCGGACCGCTTCAGGATCTCGAGCATGACGTCGAAGGAGGAGGTTATCTGTACTATCTGGACCAAATGCCGGTAGGGTACCTGGAGCGGTATCTGCCCCCGCACCCCGTTAGGCTGGGCCAGCTCGTACGCGCGCAATAGGTCCTTGTCCCTCTCCTCCACCCCGCCCTTGTAGTACCAGGACTCGACCTTGTCGTACTCGTCCACCACGTCCAGGACCCCTAGGCCCGAGTCGTAATCGATGTGGCGGTCGGCGTTGTAGCGGAGGAAGGAGTAATTGAAGACCGGGGCGGGGGTTATGGCCAGAGCGTCCAGGCCGGTCACCTCGACCCCCTTGGACTTGTGCATCTGCCCCTTCCCCTTCAGCTGCACGAACTCGTAGGGGATGGGATGCGGGGGCTTGTTGATGAAGACCTCGTTGGCGAAGCGCACGCCGGTGTCGTAGGAGCCTCCAGCGGCCGCGTGGTCCTTGCCGAAGGGCTCGCAGGTGACCCCGAACAGCTTCCACTTGGCCGCCCACTCCACCCTCCAAGGCATCTTGCCATCGGCCTTGCGCACGTCCGCCCTCCCTTCATGGCCGCAATGGCAGACATAGCTGACGAATGGGTACTCGTACCCGATGATCTTGCCCGAGGAGAACTTACCGCATCTCGAGCACTTGGGCGTGTAGGGGAAGAAGTCGGGGGGCACGTCCCGGCCCGTAACCTCGCGAAGTATCTGGGCGATCCTGTCCTTGCTCTGGATGGCGGTATCGGTGATCTGAGCGAGCTTGCCCTGGGCATAGAGCTCATGGGTCCAGTGGAGCTTGGGCGCGAGCCCCATCCGCTCGATGGCCTCCAGGAAGGGCTCCCCGAAGTGATGCACGTAGCTCTCGTGCTCCCCGCAGGGACAGGGTATCTCGGACAGAGGCCTCTGGATCTGCTCGTCGTAGCTCACGTCCAGGAACGGATAGCGCTTGCGCAGCGGGTCGAAGGAATCGATGATGTAGATGGACTCGACGTCCGCCTTCTGGTCCTTGAGCGCCTGGTAGACCCCCCTGGCGGTCACCGCCTCCCTCAGGCTCCCCACGTGGATGAACCCCGAGGGGGTGATCCCGGTCGAGATCAGGTTCTTCGCGTTCTTGGCCATCAGCTCCTTGGCGATGACGTCGGCCCAATGCATGCTAATCAGGGCGCCTACAGGGCGTATCGGGTATTAAGGTTGCTAGCTTGACCTGAGCCTGGTTTCCGGGACCTTGGTCAAAGATATCAACTATAGGTTGATAACTATCAATCACCATGATTAAATAGCGGCATTGGCCTCGATGGGGGCGATGGGCAAGATTTCGTTCGAATCTAGGCTGGAAAGCGCCAAGGACATACCTGACATTTTCGAGCTGGTGAAGCAGGCGGTGCGCAAGACCACCGGGAAGGAGCGTTCCGGCCTGATGCTCGGCCTCTCCAACCTGGGAGGGGGACCAGAGGGATTCGTAGGCGCCTATTACCCGGTGGCGACGAACATCATCGTGATGAACACCATGCCGCTGGACCGGATCAAGCAGACCGATCCCTCCCTCTACAAGCCGTACATATTCCACATCCTCCTGCACGAGTACATTCATGCCCTCGGGACCATCGACGAAGTGGCGACGCGGGAGAAGGCGAGCGACATCAGCGTCCAGGTATTAGGGGCCGGGCACCCAGCCACCGAATTGGCCAAGGACATGACCAAATTCCTGCCCAAGCTCGTTTATCCCGTGTACGGTTGGAAGCCCGAGACGGAGCCGAGCTTGCAATTGGTCAAGGGGTTCGACCGCTCCTCCACGGACCTGTACATAAATTGAGCCGTCTAGCGGGCTCCGACGGTGGAGCCGCACAAAGATTATATAAGGGCGCTGGGGATTCGAGGCTCGAAGACCATGCCCAAGGACACCAAGAAGAACTCGGGCTTTCAATCCGCCGCGGGCCTCATCCGTTACTTCGATTCCGAGGATGAGAAGGCGCCCAAGGTCAGCCCGTACCTGGTACTGATCCTGGCGGTGGTGCTGGTCTTCGTGGTGGAGATCGCTAAGGTCATCTGGCCCTATTGATGCTCAGATCTCCCTGAATTTGCTCGGCGCCCCTTTGAAAGCACCTTTCCAGTTCCCTCTGCGCTTTATCGCCCACCTGATCATGTATGGAGCGATCAGCGTGGTAGCCAGGACCATGAATATCACCGTGGCGTAGAGGCTGTCCGTCAGCACCCCGGCCGTCAGGCCGATGGAGGCGATGATTATCCCCACCTCGCCCCTGGGTATCATCCCCATGGCCACGACGTTGGCGCTGCCCTTGCCCATCGACCTGGCGCCCAGCCATGACCCAGCCCACTTGGTCGCGATCGCAATTAGAGTCAGCGATATCGCGATCAGGAGCACCCCTTCGCCCGTCATTGAACTCAAGCTCACCATGAACCCGATCTGAAGGAAGAAGAAGGGCACGAGGAACTCGTTGATGGGCTCGAGCTTCTCCTCGGCGGGCCAGGTGTCCTTGAACTCGGCGAAGAGCATGCCTGCGAGGAACGCACCGATTATCGCCGCCAGATTCAGGTAGGAGGCGAGCGCCGAGATGCCGAAGCAGACTATGAGCGCGAACGGAAGAGGGCTGAGGTGCTTGTGCCAACGCCCGGTCGGCTTAATTTCCTTGATTTTGGAGCGGGATTTCGGGATGAGATAGGTCGCGAACATCACCAGAAGCACGAACGCCACCGCCAATATGGCCACCGCGGCTATGTCCAGGAGGCTGGTCCCGCTCCCTTCTGCGATGCCAGATACCATTGAGAGTATTACGAGGCCGATCACGTCGTCGATCACCGCTGCGGCGAGTATCGTCTTGGCCTCGATGGTCTCGATCATGCCCATGTCCTTGAGCACGTAAGCGGTGATGCCGACGCTAGTGGCGACGAGGGCCGAGGCGATGAAGAGGCTCTCCAGAGTCTCGAATTGGAGCAGCAGCATGAAGGCCAGGCCGGCGACGAAGGGTATCACGACCCCGAGCACCGCCACCATGGCGGCGACCTTGCCCACCTTCCTCAGTTCGTGCAATGGAGTCTCCAAGCCTACGATAAACAGAAGGAAGATGACCCCGAGCTCGGCGAACACCTTGAAGATCGCCTCGTTCTCCTCTTGGTCCAACTGTAGCAGGGAGTAGAGCGACTGCCCATCTATGGTGATGTTGCTGATGGCTATCCCGACGAGCACCACACCCACGACCACGGGCACCTCCAATCGCTTGCATATAACGCTGGCTATGCTGGCCAATAGGATTAGGACGAAAAGCTCGACTAGGACAACTTCGAGGTTGACCATGGTGCATCCCAGATGATAATTCGCCTGTCCTTATTTATATTCTGGCCATCGCGCGATCGCCCTGGGAGACTCGGCACCAGGGCGTCCGTCCCTACCAAAAGAATAAATATTCACTCTGGTTGGCATGCTTTGAGAGAGAGGGTAAATGTCGCTTTGGAAGAAGGTGCCGTCCGGACGGAATCCGCCGGACATTATCAACGTCATAATCGAGACCCCCAAAGGCAGCAAGAACAAATACGAGATCTCTAAGGAGTACGACTTCATACTCCTGGACCGGGTGCTTCATTCCAGCGTGGTCTTCCCGCACTCATATGGGCTGATCCCGCGCACCTATTACGATGACGATGACCCTATGGACATAATGGTCTTGCTTAGCGAGACCGCTTTCCCGGGCTGCGTGGTCGAGGCCCGCCCCATCGGCATGCTCAAGATAAGGGACGAGAAGGGGAAGGACGACAAGATCCTGGCAGTCGCCACGAACGACCCGCGCGTCAAAGAGTACCACGAGCTGGAGGACGTGCCGAAGCACTACCTCGACGAGATCGCCGAGTTCTTCAAGACCTATAAGACCCTCGAGGAGGGGAAGCATACCGAGGTCCAAGGCTGGGTCGGCAGAGAGGAAGCGATAGTCGCCATATCCTATGGCCTGAGCCTCTTCCGGGAGAAGTTCGCGTACAAGTGATGCGAGCTCTCTCGAGGGCCTTCAGCTTCAGGATTGCACGAACTTGACGTAGTCGATCTGATCCTCCTTCTGGAAGGAGGCGATCATCTCTTGGACGGGATCAGCAGGACCGCGGACGATGAACACCTCCAAGCATTTGTGGTTGCGCAGATGGGAGTGGATCTGCGTCGCCACCACCTCCTGGTAGTAATGGCTCAGGTCCTCCAGGTCCGGCGCTCCATGTGTTCCGTGGACCACTATGAGCACCCCCTCCACCTCCCCCTTGAGGCTCTCCCGGTCCCTCACCTCCGCCTCGGCGGAACGGATGCAGACGCGCATGGCCTCGCTGCGGCCGTTCAACCGGTGCGCCTTCTGCACCTTGTCCAAGGCCTTGATGTTGTCCTCGCTCAGGGAGATGGAGACGATTGGCATGATGGTTGAATCGGGGACTGCGGGTAAGTTCTTTGCCCTCGCGGATGGAAACGATTTAAACGAGTTGACGCCATTCTCGGGCGTCCGTGGATGGGAATAAGGATGGATGACGCTACTTCGTTCCAGCGCGTGGTCGAGCTGTTTTTGCTGAGGTATCATGGCCGAATGATCGCAGACCGCATGGAGGTCGACAATCGATTAAGGGAGGAAAGGGAGAGAGATTACCGGATGTTGCTGGCTTACGGCCTCGACCCAGAATTCCGGATTGCTCTGAGCGAGGAAATGGAGGGGGATGATACCATGCGCCAATGGCGAGAGGAGCTCGGCTTCGTCCTCGCCCTGGAGATTGTCCTATCTAAGAATGGCCGAGTGCTCTTCGAACGCATCATATCCAAGGAGCGATTGGAGGAGTTGGAGAGGGCATATCCCGAGGTGTTCGCAAAAAGCGCCGGGGACATGCCCTCCTCGATCGAAGAACTGTTGAGTTCAACCTGTGGGCCCGAGGAGAATAGCGATCCAGCCTTGCTTCCCTTGACCGACGCAGTTGAAAGCCTCTTCCCGGAGGGCTTTGAGCTGCCCAACGCCATGCGTGCCCTGCATCGTCACGGCAAGTTCCTCAATCTCGAGCCGGGCTGGATGCTGGACCTCGAAAAGTTCCGGGGCTCATTGTCATCGGACGTGCAGCGGCTGCTGGAGAAGCTAGGCGATAGGCCGGAGATCGACCCTTACCAGGCCAAGAGGGTGCAGGGGCGAAATGCCTCGGTTGAACTGATCTTCTGCATAGCCAATGAGGCGGCGTTGATCAGATGGTTCACTTCGTTGGACGATGAAGGCAAGGGTAGGGTGCTCGCCTCGACCACGGAGCTTGGTTGGAACGAGGAAGGAATGGCCAAGGCTATGGAATGGAGGTTCGAATGGTCCGACGACCCCGTCCAAGGCTCCAGGGCGATAATGGACGCCGCCGAATCATACAGGCAATATGGCGAGATCGACGCCGCCCTCTTCATCTACCATGCGCTCGTCGGCGATGCCAGGGTCAAGGAAAGGGAGCTTGCTGAAGTACATAACCGCATGGCGGTGATCCACCGCGAGGAGGGGCGGCAACATCAAGCGTTCCTCGAATTCCAGGAAGCAGGTATCATCTGGGAGGGGCTCGGGGCCATGTGGGAGAGCGCGGTGACCGACGCCTTCGTGGCCGAGGGTTATCATCTGGAGGGCAAGAACGAAAAGGCAGAGAAGTACCTGGAGGAGGCTTTCGAGAGGCTCGAGCAATCTAATGAGAAGGAGGAGAAGATGGCCCGAGGCTATTACTACCTCGCCGCCTGCGCCAATGGCCTGAGCCGCCTTGACTTGGAAAGGAAGGCGTTGAAGAAGGGGCTTGGGTTCGCTCAATGTTTAGATGATGGTGAGCTTTTCACCGAGCTGAACGACCGTCTCATCGACCTGCCCAAATAGAGGCGTTCCGACGCCTATAATAGGCGCGAGCCCGAATAAGGTCGAGGGGTAGACATGGGAGAGAAGGAGCCGAGACAGCTCATCGAAAGGGTCAGAGTAGAGCCTGGAAAGAAGGTGGACCTAAAGGATTTCCCGACCAACTGGAGCGATCCTGAAAGATTCTCCATCAATGGAACGAAGCTATCGAAGGACAACGCCGATGAGCTCTTGGCCAAGAGCCAAAAGGAACTCACCAAGATGCAGGACGTGCTCTGGGCGAGCAACAGCTATTCGCTACTGATCATCCTGCAGGGAATGGACGCAGCTGGCAAGGATGGGATAATAAAACATGTGATGTCGGGCGTCAACCCTCAGGGATGCGAGGTAACCTCCTTCAAGGCTCCGACCGCCGAAGAGGTCGACCACGATTTCCTTTGGCGTTGCATCAAGGTGATGCCCGGAAAAGGGATGATCGGTATCTTCAACCGCTCCTATTACGAAGAGGTGTTGGTGGTCAAGGTGCACCCCGATTTTCTGGCGAACCAGCGACTTCCTTACAAGGAATATGGACAATCGTTTTGGAATGAACGATATCAGGGAATCAACGAGATGGAGAGGCACCTCGTCCGCAATGGTACGATCGTCATCAAGTTCTTCTTGAACGTATCCCAGGAGGAGCAGAGGACCCGCCTCCTGGAGAGGATCGAGACCCCGGAGAAGAGGTGGAAGTTCAATCCGAACGACGTGAAGGAGAGGGACCTTTGGCCGAGATACATGGACGCCTATCGTGAGGTATTGGAGAGCACCAGCACGGAGGATGCGCCTTGGTTCGTACTTCCTGCTGACCAGAAATGGCTGACCAGGGTGCTCGCCGCGCAGATCATCATATCCGAGATCAAGAGGCTCGGACTCGCGTATCCAGAGCTGCCGAAGGAGTACCTGAAGGCGGTGGATGAGGCCAAGTCGAGGCTTCAGAGGGGTTGATTGGCCACACCTCACATCCCGAATTGATTTAAATATTCTCATAATCCATATTCGTCAGCACAGCCAAGGGTAATCATGAAATTGCCAGGGTTCCAACTCGATTCCATAATTACTAGGCAGAGCCAGGTCCCAAAGGAGACCATCGCCTTCGTTGGGGAGACCCTGTCGCTCGGGGATCGTCTCTCAGAGCTGCTATATGGGGTCCTGATGGTGACGTCGATATCCGGCCTGGTCTTGATCGGTGAACCTGGTGGGGAGAACGACCTCTACTACATGTTGGTCGTGCTCTTTATCACCATCGTGATGTGGGGCTTGCTCGATGGCATTTCCTACGCACTGCTGAGCTCGGCGAACAGAGCCGAGAGGGAGAGCCTGGTGGAATCCCTCCAGGTGGAGGGCGACCCTGAGAAAAGGAAGGAAACGATATCAGAGGATTTGGATGAGACGCTGATAGCTAGGCTCGATGGCGAGTCCAAATCGCGGATCATCGACATCGTCAGCGATGGATTGCCTCGCAATGCGGGAAGGATGATGAAGAACAGTCTGACGAGCGACGAGAAGAGCATCATCCTGGCAGCATTCCTGCTCGATTTCATCCCGCTGATACTCCTCGTCTTCCCTTACCTCTTCTTTGACACGCTGCGCACGGCAGCCCTGACCTCTCATGTCATGGCTTTGATCATGTTCGTCATCATCGGCTACTACTACTCCA
This sequence comes from Methanomassiliicoccales archaeon, assembly GCA_028682915.1. Lineage (GTDB taxonomy): Archaea > Thermoplasmatota > Thermoplasmata > Methanomassiliicoccales > UBA472 > JAJRAN01. The sequence goes on from JAJRAN010000144.1 coordinate 17,601, forward strand.
AGTACGCGCACTTGAACAAATGGAAGGGGGCCTTCGTCTGCGGGCTGCTGGGCCTGACGTTGATCGTCTTCGCCGAATCCACCAATCTGGTGCTGATCTAGGAGGTGAAGAAATGGCGCTACCGTCCTACCGCAAGTTCCTGGGTGCGTACACTTCGGCGAGCGAGAGGTACGCCGAGGCCTTCTATGGCATCATAATGGTCACTGGCTGCACTGGAATGGTAAGCTTGGGGGTGCCAAAAGAGGAAGCAGGGGTCCAGTTCATGCTCTGGACCGCTTTGATGGTGAATATCCTCTGGGGCCTGATCGATGGTTTCACGGTGGTATATGGGTCGATGGTGGACGAGGTCGCCTCTGACGTCGCGGTCAACAACGTGCGCTCTGGCAAGGATGTGAAGACTGCCACAGAGGAGGTTCTAGATGCCCTGGATGCCTCCCTGGTTGGCAAGCTGAGTGAGCAGGACAAGGCCAAGGTCGTGGAGGTGATACGCTCTTCAAAGAGCTACGCGCCCTACAAGAACAAGGTCCGATGGCCAGAGGTAAAAAGGATTCTGGCGATATTCTCCATCGACTTCGTGACGGTATTCCCGGTATCAATACCGTTCATCTTCGCGACCGACATCACCGTTGCGGTGCGTCTGTCCTTCATAATCGCCACTGTCCTTATGGCCATACTGGGATATCAATGGGCGAAGTATGCTCGCATGAAGAGGTGGAAGATAGCCATCCTGTTCTCATCGTTCACTGTCTTCCTGTTGATACTGTCCTTCGCTTTAGGCGGAATTTGAGCGATAGCTAGAGGCAATAACGAAAAATATGGGGTCAAGAGCTTACCGTATGCTAGACGGCATCTTACCGGTCCGCTGATGGTGAGCCCTTGTCCCAAATATCACAGGCATTGCGAGCAAGACCCGAGCTTTGGGACCAGTTCACGAGGAAGGAGGAATACGAAGGGACCACAAGGGACATGATGGACCGATTCCCTTTCTATTCCAGCGCGGACAAGCGTATATTCCATCCTTCCGTCTCCTCGTTCATGTTCGAACACGGATTGCGGCCCGAGTACCCTGACGGTAATGATTTCGCCGTCTGCCTTTCACATGACATCGATTTCTTGTATGAGGCGCCTGAGAATAAATGGGGCAGAACCATCGAGGCTTTCGTCGGACGCGACTTCCGGACTTCTTTGAAACATCTTGATGGTACTTCGAGAAGGAGCAATCGGTACTGGAACTTTGACGAGATAATTTCTCTGGAGAAGAAATTCAACGCTCGTTCGACCTTCTTCTTTCTCGCGGGAGGAGAGGTCGCCCCCGAGCACAAGTATCCCATCAGTGACCTTAAGCAGGAAATGAGGAAGCTGGACGCTGGAGGTTGGGGGATCGGATTGCATGGGGGATTGAGCGCCTATTTGGATCTTAGGCAAATGAGGAAAGAGAAAGGTGTGCTAGAAGAAGCCCTAGGAAGGGAAATAGTTGGATATAGAGGCCACTTTCTAAAATTCAGAGTGCCTGACACGTGGGAGCTATTGAAGGAAGCTGGATTCAAATATGACAGCACTTTGGCGTATTCTTATTGTGCTGGGTTCAGGAATGGCATGTGCCATCCTTACTTACCACACAATCTAAGAACGAACCAAGCGATCGACATCCTCGAGATCCCATTGACGATCATGGAAGGCCATTTCTTCGATAATATGAAATTGAACTATGAGCAGAGTTGGGAGATGGCGAAGCGGTTGCTCGATGCTGCCAGGATGTATAAAGGGGCGATTTCCATCCTCTGGCATAATTCATCGATGTCGGGAGATCGACTTAGGCTTTACGAGCGCATA
>JAJRAN010000043.1 GCA_028682915.1 Methanomassiliicoccales archaeon
CCATCACCAAATGCTACCGCCTCGTCCGCCAGATGGAGACGCGCGGCATGTTGAAAAGGTTCGATCACGTGGAGACGAATGTTGCCACCTATCAATCCAATCTCAGGGCCATCGCCTTCAAGATCGAATCCGACAAGCTCTGCATCGACGTCGAGTTCACCGACGGCGGGAAGCGCGTCTTCGAGTTCTCGCCGCGCGTAATGAGCATCGACGCGCCGACGGCGTGAAGCTCACTCCCTCGCACCCTCTATCGAAGAATAGAACTTCTCCGCGATTTCGTGAGCAACGTCCTTAGAGTCCAAGGGCTGCACCATCAGCCGCCCGTTGGCGTACAACGTGACCTCCAGCCCCGTCGCCACCTCGACGGTCACCATCACATCGGAAGGGCTCACCTCATGGCCTTCTTTTCTGAGAATCTCCGACGCCTTCTCCAGGTCGAAGCGCACCGATTCCTGGGGGACGACCGAGAATCCCTTGGATTGGCAGACCCGGAGCACCTTGAACCGCATCTCAGCCCCTGCCCTCGAGGAATCCCTTGGCCTTCATCTTGAAGTCCTCCAGGGAGCCCTCGTTCACCAGCATGTCGTCCGCCATGGCGATCAGGCTCCCCAGGCCCCAGGACAGCTCCCTCCTCTCCCTCTCCAGGAATTCCTCCCAGCTCTTGGGGGCGTCTCTGCGACCGCGCTGCACCAGCCTCTGGTATCGCTCCCTCTGGGGGGCGTGGATCGCAACTAATCTCACATCCTTGCCGAAGGCCTGACGGAAGACCTCCAGCTCGTCCAGGCTCCTGCTGCCGTCGATGATGGTCTTCTTCCTGTTTATGTATGGCAGGCAGCGCTTGGCCCAGATGTCGTTCCCGTGGGCCTGGCGCTCGGAATTGGCGAACCCGCCCACGCCCTTGTCGCTGTCCTGCACCCTCCTATTGGCCGCCTCCGCCCGCACCACGTCGCCCATGCATACCACGTCGTATCCCAGGGACTTGGCCACCAGGACGAACTCCTCCTTGCCTGAGCCGGGCATCCCGGCGAGCACCAACACGCGCATGATCTCCAAGCCCGATGAACCGCTACCGGATTATAGAGTTAGCGAGGTCTCGCAATTCATTTGCTCCCTTCTCAAGGCCGGTCGTGGCTTCGATGAGTTCGGCGCAGAGCTCGAAGTCCAATCCCACCTTGGCCGAGTATCTGGGGCAGATGCCTAGCACGTATGAGAGCGCGATTACCTCCTTCTCGCCGCCGTTGGGGGCGAAGGGGCTGAAGGTGCCGGGGCAGGTCGCACCCTCCACCGAGGGGATCCCCCGTGCCTCGAAACCACCCGAAGCCAGCGAGCTCAGCACCGACCTGCTTTCCTCGAGGTCGATGCCCTTGACCCGCGCTGCCGCGGCCATCGGCTCCAGGCCCAGGCGGGAGCATGCCTCCAACAATCTGGCAGCATCGGCGGCGGAGCGCCCTCCCTCCATGAGGGCCAGGAAGCCGCTGAGGTCCGCGACGAGCATCCCAGGCTCCTTCAGCTCCTCCTTGAGCACCGTCGCCGGCTCGTTGTACTTCACGAAGGTCCTGCAGGGCCAGGGGCACCCCGAGCAGGCTATGTCCCTATGCCTGATCGTCGACAGGTCCCCCAGGTCCGCGCCCGGCAGCAAAGAGTCGACCCCCTTGGCGCCCCCGAGCCTGGAGCGGGCCGCGCCCATGGCCCGGCGGCAGAGCCCCAGGGTCCGCTCCGGGTCGTCCACCTCCAGCTCGCCCATGCCCCTGGTGGCGATCGCCTTGAGGTTCATCTCGCCCAGCCTCTTCCCCAGCCCGACCTTGTCCCCCTCGGACCAGTAGTCTACCACCGCCATGGCCGAGCTCAAGCGGTTCTCGCCCGCCCGTCCGATGGAGAGCACCTGGATCCGCTCCTCGCCCTGCTCCTCCCGGATGTAATCGACCGCCTTCCAGGTGTCCTGCCCCCATATCGCCTGCGCTGGCAGGACGTCGGCTATCTCGTCGTGGAGCCAGAGGTAGGACGGCGCCTCGCTCCGACCGTGGAGCACCACGAAGGGGAATCCGGCCAGCTTGAGCTCGGCCCCCAGATAGTTCACGAGGGGCGAGTGCATGACCTTCCCGTTGAGCGGCGATCTGGCCGTCACCACGCACAAGGCGCAGCCCGGGACCATGCTGCCGGTGAAGAGCCCCGACCCGATCACCACCGGGTCCTTGTCCTTGAACTCCTCGTAGAGGGAGAGGTTGACGGCCGCCCCTCCCAGCCTGGAATCGACCAAGGCGTCATCGAGCTCGCGCTCGCTCGCCTCCCCGGTGGAAAGGTCCACGACCAGGATGCTCCCGGTGTACATGAGGTCCATCCTCTCACCCCTGGGATAGGCATTCGGCCGGGCAGATGGCGACGCAGTGCGGCCGGTCCCCCGCGCATTCGTCGCACGCCTCCCGGAGGAGGATGGGCTTAGCCCCGGCGCCGTCCTCGCTGGATTGGCCGGCGAGCTGGACCTCCAGCCCTTCCGGCCTCCCCAGCACCAGGTCGTCGTTGGGCAGCTTGATCATGACCCCGAAATAGTTGCGCTTGTCGTCCAGGTGCAGCATGATGGAGGAGCGCATGGCCGTGAAGACCTTCTCCCTGCGATAGCTGCAGGCCAGCTCGCACAGGCCGCACCCCATGCATCTCAACACCTCAATCCTGATCGGCATCCAGTCACCGGGCTTTCCATTCCTGTGCTCGATATTAAAGCATGCGCGCCCCGCCTCGGGTAGCCGAACCCTCGGAAATGCCCCTCCTGCGACCCTCTGGACTAGTGGTATCAAAACTGAGAGGATTCCCAAAAGGCTTAAAACTGGAGATGCTTATCCAATTCAGAACAGAGCGAGGACCGAGCCAAGCGCTTATTAGAGGGGATGACTAAGTGCAACAGACCAAATCCGTTGAAGGCATTCTTGACGAGATCATCCAACAGGAGTTCGTTACCGACCCCGGCGTCCACTCGGTGTCCATCGTCTCCAAGACCGGCCTGATGATAGCGGGCAGGTCGGCCTCCCCGGCCAAGCCAGAGACCTTCTCCGCCATGGCCGCCATCATGTACTCCTCCGCCGAGGCCACCCGGACCGACGCCCTCAAGGACAAGCTGGAGCACATATTGTGCAGCTTCCGCAGCACCAAGCTGATCATCGCCGAGGTGAGCTCGAGCCTTCTGATCGTGGTCACGACCGACCGCTCCATGGACACCGAGAAGGTCCTGGAGAACATGAACAAGGTCATCACCCGGACCAAGCAGGAACTGGTCTGGTTGCGTTGATCCTGACCTGTAGCTTCTTCTAGAATATCATACCGCTACTGGAGGTGCTCGGCTATGTCCTCGAGTATCCTGTCGCAGTAGATGCACCTCAGCACCGGCGGGTTCCTCGACTCCACGGTGAACTCCGGCTCCACCGGCTCCCTGAGGTTGGTGATGCAACTGGGGTTGCCGCATCGGACGATCCCCTTGACCACGTCCGGCAGTGACACCTTCATCTTCTCCGCCACGTTGAAGTCGCGGATGATGTTGATGGTGGCCCGGGGGGAGATCAGGGCGATCTTGTCCACCTCCTTGGTGTCCAGCTCGCGGTCCTCCACCTTGACCACGTCCTTGAACCCGGTCTTGGAGGAGGGGACGTGCATGAGCACGCTCACCGGCGACTGGACGTTGGTCCCGCTCACGCCGATGATCCTGAGGACCTTCAGGGCCATGCCGCACTCGATGTGATCTATGACCGTGCCGTTCCTTATGGGCACCACCTTGAACTCCTTCATCAGAGTTCGCCTCCCAGCACCAGCAGCAGCAGGGCCATGCGCACCGGCACGCCGTTGAAGGCCTGCACGAAGTAGCGGGCGTGCTCGGTCCCGTCCACCTCCGGGGCGATCTCGTCGACCCTCGGCAGAGGGTGCATGACGATGAGGTCGCGCTTCGCCTCGCGCAGGAGGTCGTTGTCGATGCGGTAGACGCCGGCGATCTTCTGGTACTCCGCCGGATCGGGGAAGCGCTCCTTCTGGATCCTGGTGACGTAGAGGACGTCGACCTCCTTGATCACCTCCTCCAGCTTGGAGGTCAGCTTGGGCTTGCCTCCGAGCTTCTCCACCTGGCGCACGGTCTCCCTAGGCATCTGCAGGTTCGCCGGCGCCACGAAGGTCACCTCGGCCCCGAACATGGTGAGCGCCTCGGCGAGGGAGTGCACCGTCCTCCCGTACTTCAGGTCCCCGACCAGGGCGACCTTGACGTCCTCGATGCGCTTGAACTCTCGTCTGATGGTGAAAAGGTCCAGCAAGGTCTGGGTCGGGTGCTGCCCCGCCCCGTCCCCCGCGTTGATCACCGGCTTGGAGGAGAAGTGGGCGGCGAGACGGGCCGAGCCTTCATGGGGGTGCCTCAGCACTATCACGTCGGAATAGGACTCGACCATCCGGATGGTGTCGGTCAGGGTCTCGCCCTTGGCCACCGACATCATGGAGGGGTGGGCCATCTCCATCGTCCTACCGCCCAGCCGGGACATGGCGGTGCTGAAGGACATGTGCGTGCGCGTGGAAGGCTCGAAGAATAGGTTGGCCAGGATCCTTCCGTCGAGAGCCTTGGTGAAGATCTCGCCCTTGGCATAGGGTATCATCCTCTCCGCCAGGTCCAGGACTTGGTCGATGTCCTCCCGGGAGAGATCGCGGATGGAGACGATGTCCTTTCCCTTGAAGTTCATGGTGCTCGCCTCCACATGGCACCGATGGCTTTAATATTATTCGCCTGGCGTCGCTTGGGCCCCGGTCTCGGGCCCCTCGGTGAACTTGCGCAGGACATCTTGCATATGCGAGTACCAATCCTCGACGCATTTCTCCAATCGGCCGCGGAGCATATCCTTGCTTATCGCCTTGTACACGTGATAGTACCCGCCCCGCTCGATGCTCTTCGTCTCCCGATAGACCATGCCGCAGGTCATCAACTTCTGCAGGGCGCGATAGACCGTGCTGCGGTCCTTGCCGATCTTGGAGGCTAGCTCATCCGCACGGAGCGGGCCCGCCTCTATCAACTTGTAATACACCCCGACCTCGAACTCGCCTAGGCTGAAAGCGCATTGGACCAGGTCATGGCAGGTATTGACTTCAGCTATCCTCTCGGGGAGCATCTTGCAACCTCCCAACTGCGGGGTTTCGCTCTACGAAAGTCTTATATGCAAGTTGGTTATATATAGTTGTCGCACAACCGTGCATAACCGGTGGTGAAAGAAGATGCAGAAGGATGCAAGCCTAGATGCCAAGGGCCTGATGTGCCCGATGCCCATCGTCAAGCTGGCGAAGAAGCTCAAGGAGCTCCAGGTGGGGCAGGTTCTCGAGCTGATCGCGGACGACCCAGGCGCCAAGGAGGACGTCCCTGCCTGGTGCCAGAGGACGCAGAACGAGCTGGTCGAGACCAAGCAGGAAGGCAACGTCTTCTACTTCTATATTAGAAGGAAAGTTTGAACTAGCATACTGAAAGGGGTGAAAGAAATGGCAGATGTGAAGAAAGTGGCCATCGTGGTATCCGAAGGCACGTTCGACAAGGCCATGATGTCATTGATGATCGCGAATACGGCCGCGAGCATGGGCATGGAGGTGCACATTTTCCACACCTTCTTCGGCCTGAAG
>JAJRAN010000033.1 GCA_028682915.1 Methanomassiliicoccales archaeon
GCCGACCTGACGGTGCAGTCCACCGGGGGCACTACCGAGATGACCCTCAAGGGGTTCACCCCGGGCAAGAAGTACAACGTAATGGTCAACTCCGTGGTGGTGGACCAGAAGACGGCCGCCACCGATGGCAGCATCACCTTCTCCCGAGCGTATGGTTCAAACGACAGGGTCCAGACCCTTGAGGCCACCTCAACTGACACCTTCGCTCCGCATGTCAGCGGGGTGGCTCCCGCCAACGGCGCCACCTCGGTCTCGGTGGCCAGCCAGGTGCGCGTGACCTTCAACGAGACCATGGACCAGGCCAGCGCTCAAGCGGCCTTCGGCCTGGTCAGCGGCACCTCGGTGTCTGGCAGCTTCTCCTGGGAGGACTCGGGCAAGATCCTGGTCTTCACACCGTCTCAGCTCCTTCGATATTCCACTACCTATACCGTCCAAGTAAGCACGGCCGCCAAGGACCTAGCGGGCAACTATCTCTCCCCCGCCTTCTCCAGCGGCTTCACGACCGAGCAGGAGCCCATCGTCATTGAGGTGCCCTCAGCCCCGCTTGGCCTCACCGCTATTGGTGGGGCGAAGACGGTCTCGCTGAGCTGGGCGGCCCCATCGGACAACGGCGGGGCCTCCATCTCCGGCTACAAGGTCTACCGCGGCACCACCTCGAATGGCCAATCCAGCACAGCCATCGCCGTCTTGGGCAACGTTACCAGCTATCAGGACAGCGGCCTTCTGGACGGCACCATCTACTACTACAAGGTCGCGGCGGTCAACTCGGCCGGCGAGGGCGCGAAATCCTCGGAAGCCTCGGCCAGCACATTCTCGGTCCCGAGCCAGCCCGGGGCTCCGACGGCCGTCGGCGGCTACCGGAGCGTGACCATATCCTGGTCGGCCCCGACCAGCAACGGCGGCTCGGCCATAACTGGATACAGGATATACAGGGGGACGAGCAGCTCCTCCCTCTCCCTGTTGGCGACCGTGGGCAGCGTCCTCTCATATACCGACTCCGGATTGCTGGATGGCACCACCTATTACTACAAGGTGTCCGCGGTCAACTCCATCGGGGAGGGCTCGAGCAGCGCGGTTGTCTCCGCGACCACGACATGCACGGTCCCTGGCCAGCCTTCGAACCTCTTGGCCGCGGGATCCTCGGACAGGATCCATCTCAGCTGGTCTGCCCCGGCATCGAACGGCGGCTCCGCTGTGACTGGATACAACATCTACCGCGGGAGCTCGTCGGGGCAGTTGAGCCTCTTGACCACCTTGGGAAACGTCCTAACCTATGAGGACGGTGGCCTGCCATTGGGCGCCACCTACTACTACCAGGTCTCGGCCGTCAACGTGGTCGGCGAGGGGGCCAGATCGTCCGAGGTGCAAGGGACGACCTCGGTCCAGGTCCCATCGGCGCCGGGCTCGCTGCAAGCCAGCGCCTCGGACGGGAAGGTCCATCTGGTATGGTCCATCCCCACTTCCGACGGGGGCTCATCCATCATAGCCTATCGCATCTACCGCGCCATCGGATTGGGAGCGATGGAGCTGATAGCGGTAATCGCGCCCGCCCAGAGCTACGAGGACGCGGACCTTACCAATGGCATCACTTACAGCTATCAGGTCAGCGCGATCAACTCGGTGGGCGAGGGAGCGCTTTCGACCGTCGTTCCCGCCACCCCCTTGGGCGCTCCGAGCGCACCCTTGAACCTTCAAGCGCTGCCAGGGAACGAAAAGGCGTCCCTGAGCTGGAGCTCGCCCTCCGATCTCGGCGGTTCCGCCATCGTCGGATACAAGGTCTATCGCGGGATTTCCCCCTCGGACATGGACCTCCTGGTCACATTGGGAGCGACTACAAGCTACGATGACCTGGGGCTGTCAAACGGGGAGCAGCTCTACTATTCCGTTTCCGCCATCAACGCGGTCGGCGAGGGCATGACATCCACGGCCGTCAGCTGTGTTCCTGGCTACGTGCCTTCTGCCCCGGTTTCATTGAGCGCTGCGCCCAGCGACGGGAAGGTGGCACTTACTTGGGGCGCACCCCTTTCCGAGAACGGCCATGAGATAACCGGATACAACGTGTACCGTGGGCTGAGCTCGGAGAACCTTGCCTTACTGACGTCGGTTTCCGTCATCCTTGCCTATGATGATCTGGCCGTGGAGAACGGCAAGACTTACTACTACCGGGTGACCGCGGTCAACTCCATGGGAGAGGGATCGTTCTCGGCCCTGGCCAGCGCCAAGCCCGCGACCACCCCAGGCTCGGTCGAGGATCTGAGCGCCTCCGGCGGAGTCGGCGCCGTCGACCTGACCTGGTCCGCTCCTGCCAGCGATGGCGGGGACGCTATCCTCGGCTATTCCATATTCCGGGGCCAGAGCGCCGGATCCTTGTCACTGGTCGCCACCGCGACCTCCACTAGCTTCCAAGATGGGAATCTCCAGCCAGCCACCACGTATTACTACGAGGTAAGGGCATCCAACTCCATCGGCCTGGGTCCCGCGGTCTCGGCCTCAGCGTCGACCCCTGGAGTTCCTTCCACCCCCTCCAACCTGGACGGATCCTCCACTGGGTCGAGCATATCAATCACATGGTCCGCGCCCAGCCAAGATGGTGGGGCACCGATACTCTCCTATCGCGTCTATCGTGGTTCGAGCGAGGATTCGCTCAATCTGGTGGCGACCGTTTCGGGGACGGGATACGATGACGTCGGCCTAGCCTATGGCATCCGCTACTTCTATGCGATCTCCGCGGTGAACGCCGTGGGCGAGGGCGGACGGTGCGCCTACGTGAGCATCACAACGCTAACGACGTCCCCCTCGGCTCCCAAGAACCTCAGCGCCGAACCCTCGTCCCTGAGCATTGATCTCGCATGGGAGGCTCCGGATATCTCCGGCGGGTCCCCCGTCACCTCGTACCGCATCTATAGGGGGCAAGCGCCGGAATCGCTCGTCCTCTTGACTGAGACTGCCCAGAGCGCGTTCACGGACGCCGATGTAACGGCAGGCCTGACCTATCATTATCAGGTTTCCGCGGTGAACGCCGTGGGCGAGGGTGACAGATCGTCGGGGGCAAACGCCAAGGCGGTGGGGCTCTCCTCGGAGCCGGTCGGGCTCAAGGCGGTCAAGGGCAAGTCCAGCGTGGAGCTGACTTGGAGCGCACCTTCCGACAACGGTGGTGGCGCGATCACTGGTTACGTGATCTACCGCGGGACGAGTCCGGACAAGCTATCGAAGCTGACCACCGCTGGTGCGGTCCTCAAGTTCACCGATGCTTCGCTCCCCAAGGCGAACACCGCTTACTATCGCATCGCCGCAGTCAACCTGGCCGGTGAAGGTGGCCAATCCGAGCTGGCCTCGGTGGCGCTGACCAAGAAGCCCTCACCGCCGAAGAACCCGGTGGTGTCGAGCCAAGATGGGCAGCTGCTCCTGTCCTGGGAGGCTCCCGAGGAAGATGGCGGCTCGAACGTGACTTCATATGCAATATATCGTCGCTCTGCGGATGGGGACATGGTCAAAGTGGCCGTGGTCGACACCACCTCCTTGTTGGACATGGGACTGGCCAACGGCTTGACCTATTCATACAGCATAGCGGCGATCAACGCGGTTGGGGAGGGTAATTTGACCGAGGGCGTCCTCGGCAAGCCTTATGGCCTTCCCTCCTCCCCACCGTACCTCAACGCCACGCCCTACAACGAAATGGTGCTCCTGAAATGGGGCGCTCCTGCCAACGATGGAGGCGACGCCGTCGTGGGCTTCGACATTTACGTGGTGGACGGCGGAGAGGAGCGGTACCTGGGTCAGGTCGCGAGTGAAATCGACAGCTATGTGTGCAACGATCTGACGAACGGTATCAGCTACGTCTTCCGGGTGGCTGCGGTGAACGCCGCGGGCCAGAGCGAGATGTGCTCCGTTACCGGGACCCCCTCCGCGTCGGTTGCATCCCCCGTGGCCGCGAGCGGCAATCTCGAGCTGGGCAATGCCATGATGCTGCTCGTCATCGCCATCGGTGCGATCGCCTCCGCAGGTCTGGTCACGAGGAGGCGGTCCAGGGCCAAGAGGGCATCGCCCAAGCCTCTGCAGTCAAAGAGAGTGGTGGCGACCGCCAAGACTGATTCCGCCCGGCGCATCCAAGCGGTCACTGGGCGAACGGTCAACGCAGCTCCTGGCCAGACGGCCTCGATCGCCCGCCGTCCCGAGGATGCCACCTTCGAGCGGACCTTGAGGGACCTGGAGACGACGAACCGGATCCTATGATCGGCAGCTTTGCCCCCGTTCAGGTCACATCCACCCACAGCCAAAGATCCTGGACCTCTTGGCCGTCGGAGAGTTGGAACATGATCTGATACCTACCGGCTGATTCGAAGCTGAAGGTAAGAGCGCCTGAGAACTTGGAGCCCTCGAGGAGGGTGGTTTCGTAGAAATAGCCATTGCCAGGAGTGAGCACCTGGGCTTCGCTCAGGTCCAGCGAAGAATAGTTCTGGAAGGACTCGTCGTTCATGACCCCCAGGGTAAGGTTGTAATCAATAGGGCCACCCATGTGGTTGACGAACGCGATTAGCACCGTACCGTTGGCACCAACCACTAGGCTCTGAGGAATGGTCCCGAGCGATCCATCCGGGCCTGTGATGTAGAACTCGGTATGCGGCTCGAGTCCGATCCCCGGCCATAGGAGCCCTGCTCCGGCTAATACCGCCACTACCAAGGTGATGGCCACCACCCCAAGGATGACCTTCTCGGCGACGTTCAATTTACCGGCATGAGATCCTCCAAGCTCGAAGACGAGGACGAACTCGTCGCCTTCGTCGAGCTGGAACCTCCTGTAGATGGCTAAGGCGGAGAAGGCGAGATTGAGGACCAATACCTCCGCCAAGATAGTGCTCTTGTTCAAGACCCCAGGGGTCCAACCGAGTATAATTCCGCCGATGGCGAAAAACACCAAGCTGAGGACGACCGAGGCGACCGCTCGCTCCAGTAGGGACATCTCGCTATCTTGGCCTTCCTTGGTCTTGATCATGCTACCTATACTGCCCGTCCTTCCTGGAAACATGGCCGAGACCAATGCGTATCCGGGAGTGAAGAAGACGCAAGGGAAGGCGATCAGGCTGACGAGGTTCGAGCTGACCCCGAGAATGGAAAGCACTACCACCACACCAGTCAAGGCACAGATGAGCAGAAGGTCGTATGGCCGACCTGGCTCGGAAAGGACCACCCTCATCTCATCCATCAGCTCCAAACTCTGGGTCAAGGAAGCGGAATGCTCGCATAAAAAGATGTTCGGGAGTCAACATCATTGCTTGGTGAACTCGGTCATGAGATGCCAGCTCCGCTTCCCCCTATCCCGATCGAAATCTATCTGTTCGACCCGACGCAAGGAAGCCGATAGCCTCCAAAGATGTAAGGCGTCGGTGAACATGAGCGCGTATCCTAAGACTGGAAAGAGCAAGTAGCCACCGTAACGGCAGCGAGTGAGGCTGAATGAACTCCCCAGCATCCCTTGTAATTCCTCCAGGGAATAATGCTTGTGGTGCTGGCCATTCTCTCTCCCTTTAATTATCTTCCTACCAGTGGCGAAAATTAGCGAATTCTGAGCGTCGATGAAACCGAACGCACCTTTATGGGGGACGCTGAGGACGAGCTTCCCCCCATGCTTGAGGACTCGTTCCACCTCACTCAGAGCCAATTCCTCGGATGGCACATGCTCCAGAACGTCGAGCATGATGACCCGATCGAATGTTTCGCTTGGGAAAGGCAGGGACCCTCCAGATCCGACCGCGAAATCAGCCCCAGGCGTTTGTCTCCTGGCAGCTGAGACGGAGAAGTTGTCGACGTCGATGCCCACCACCTTCCAGCCTTTATTGGAAGCGAGATGGGTAAATTGACCCTCG
>JAJRAN010000089.1 GCA_028682915.1 Methanomassiliicoccales archaeon
TAGAGGGAAGAACAGGAACCCGATTTGCCCGGTGAGCGCATAGACGGAGAACCCAAGGATCATGGCACCGATGTTCTCTGCGGCGGTGGACTCGAAGAGATCCGCGCCACGACCAGCGCAATCCCCTACGTTGTCCCCCACTAGGTCGGCGATGACCGCCGGGTTCTTGGGGCTATCTTCGGGGATGCCTGCCTCGACCTTCCCCACCAGGTCCGCGCCCACGTCGGCCGCCTTGGTGTATATACCGCCGCCCAGCTGCGCGAAAAGAGCAGCGAAGGAGGCGCCAAAGGCATAGCCTACCGCGGCGAACAGAGCCGCCTGCCATTGATAGTCAATGCCAGGCACGGGACCAGTGGCATCAGGGAACACGATGAAGGCGAAGGCGAAGAACACTCCCGCCACGCCGAGCAGGCTCAGGGTGACCACGGCGATGCCTGATACGGCCCCGCCACGGAAGGAGATCTTCAGGGCCTCATTGAGGCTGCGCCTCGCCGCGCTCGCGGTCCTGATGTTGGAGTTCACAGACACGTACATCCCGATATATCCCGAGAGGGCCGAACAGAACGCCCCGATCAGGAATGCGATCCCGGTCTGCCAGTTGATGCCGATGCCGATGATGAGACCGAGGATGATGCTGATAGCCGCTATTGTTTTGTATTGGCGGGCCAAATAGGCCATGGCACCCTCGCGGATGGCGTCCCCAATCGCCTTCATCTCAGGCGTCCCGGTATCTTTCTTGAAGATCTGCCGAGTCAGGAGCCACGCGAAGAGCAGGCCGATGACACCCGCCACCGGTATGATATAGACAAGTGGATCAATTTCCATGAGTCAAATCCCTCTCTATGGCGATTTTTACCCGGCAATACAGGTTTGCATATATATGATTTGTTGAAAGTGGCGATTTCCGATAATCATCTGGCACTCCTTGAGTCTTCTTGACATGCTCGGAATCACCGAAAAGACTTTTCACTCGTAACCTTTAGACCCTTCCGGTACCTTTGAGCACGAGCATTGAGTTCATCTATTATCTCTTGATCGCCATCGCCGTCGGCGCACTGGTGGGTGTGGAGCGCGAGCATCACAAGGGCGACGACATGGTGATAGCGGGCATTCGGACCTTCCCGCTGGTGTCGGTCCTCGGTTTCCTGCTGGCCTACATCGGCCTGAACGCCGAGGAGGTCGCCCCTGGGGTGAGCGCCCAGTACCTGCAGGTGCTGTCGTTGGTCGGCATAGCCATCGTCGCCGCCCTGGCCGTCGGCCTGCTCTACATCCGTTTCAGCATGGGAGTCCCTGGATTGACCACCCCCTTCGCCTTGGTGATCACTTACGTCGCCGGGCTCCTAGTCGGATTCGGGCTCATCATCGAGGCGGTGGTCGTGGCGGTGGTGGTGACCTTCCTACTGGTGTCCAAGAAGCGGCTGCACGCCTACGCCGAGCTTCTGGACGACGACGAGCTGATCGGCGCCCTGGAGTTCATCGCCATCGCCTTCATAGCGTATCCGGTCACGCTGCAGCTGGATCTGCAAGCCCCTTACGATGTCTTCAATCCTGGCGAGCCTCTTGCCATCAGCAACCTTTTCCTCATCGTGGTCTTCGTCTCATCCATATCATTCATCTCTTTCCTGCTCATCCGTTGGCAGGGACCGAGCAGGGGTCTGAGGTTCTCGGGCCTCCTCGGGGGATTGGTCAGCTCAGAGGCCACTACCATCTCCTTATCGAACCTCGCCAAGAGGAACAAGGGCATCATCCGCACGGCCGCATCCGGCATCCTATTGGCGAATGCCACGATGTTCGCCCGCGACCTGGCGGTCACGATATTCGCGGACATGTCTTTGGCCACGGCGACCTTGGTGGCCTTGCCCTTGCTGGCCCTTTCCGGGGTCGGGATCGCCCTGGGCTATTCCATGAAGGTCGAGAAGCAGGCGGACGGGCACGAGCTGGACGTCCGTTCGCCGTTCGCCATAGTCCCCGCCCTGAAGTTCGGCATCATCTTCCTGATAATCACGGCCGTGGTGTACCTGGTGAACACCTACCTGGGCCAGGAGTACATCTACTTCGTGGCTTTGGGCGGAATGGTCTCGTCAGCGGCCGTGGCCGCTTCCGTGAGCAGCTACGTCTTCCTCGGCGAGCTGGGGGCGATGGAGGCCGCGCAGATCATCCTGCTGGCCACCGCCATATCTTCCTTCACCAAGCTGGCCTATGCCAGGTACATCTCGAAGGACGTCTTCAACAGGATCCTTCCTGGCTGCCTGATAATGGGCGGACTGTCGCTGGCCTTCGCCTTGTTGCTGTTCGCGCTCTAGGGACTTGAGAGCGCGCCGGCACCTTCCCCGCATCCGAGAAAGTAAATTAAGACGGCATGCAGTTCTCCTCGCATCCCATGTTCAGCGAGGGCGACCTTATCGGGCTGGCAGGAGTCTATATCTACGTGGCGATAATCGTCATCCTCGCCTCCAAGCTCAAGTTCGTCCGCACGGCGAAGGTCCACCGCAAGTTCGTCCATATCATGATCGGCAACATCGTCTTCATATGGTGGGTCTTCGACTCCAACTACGTCATGGCCTTCCTGGCCGCCGCCCCTTTCATCCCCTTGCTGTTGCTGGCCTCCCCTTACTCGCATTTCAGCAAGATGAAGGACTCCTTCCTGGGAAAAACCACGGAGGAGAGCCACGACCTGGGGCTGGTCTACTATGCCATCTCTTGGACCATCCTGGCCTTCTTCTTCTTCGACCTGCGCCTGATAGCGTCCATCGCCATCGTGGCCATGGCCTACGGTGACGGCATGGGCGGCCTCATCGGCAAGCGGTTCGGCAAGCGCAGGATCCATGGGCCGAAGACGCTGGAGGGCACCCTGGCCGTGTTCTTCGCCACTTTGGTGGCGACCGTGGTGGTGATCCTCTTCTACCAATGGCTGGACGTACAAGGGTTGCTTGCGACCAACTTGCCTGTCGTTGGTATCGGCATGGTCCTGGTCTATGCGCTGATCGTGGCGGCGTTCGTGGCCATCGTGGAGCTCCTGACCCCCGGAGCATTCGACAATATCGTCATCCCCCTGGGCACTGCTCTGCTCCTCTATTTCATCTGGGCGGTGCCGTCCGGTTACACCTATCAAAGTCCTTTCATCGCCCTGCTGGGCTTGGGATAGGTGCACTCAATGCGCTGGGTGGTGGTGGACGGGATCGACGGCTCGGGCAAGTCTACCTTGGCCTTTTGGATAAAGGACAGGTATGAGCGGAAGGGCGAGAACGTCCTGGTGCGGGTGCACCCCTCCTCTTCATGGATCGGTCGCACGGCTAGGCGGGCATTGGAGGGGGAGGGCAAGGTCCTGCACATGATCGCCACCCTTTTTTTCATCCTGGATGTTCTGGACTCGGTGAGGCAGCTGCGCAGAGATTCCCGCAGATACCAGACCATTATCTTTGTACGCTATCTGATGGCCACCGCCTATCTCCCGAAGCGCCTCGCTCCGGCCGGCTATGACTTCTTCGCCAAGCTCCTCCCCGTCCCCAAGCGCCTGATACTGGTGGACGTGGACCCAGCGTCCGCGCATCGGCGCATAATGGAGCGCCAGCACACTATGGAGATGTTCGAGGACATCGACTCCTTGGGAAGGGTGAGGGAAAAGGTGCTCATGCTGGCAGAACGAGGAGGTTGGTGGATAGTGGACAACACCAGGGCTCAAGAGGAGACCAGGCAGCAGCTCCTTCAAGCATTGGAGGAATGGGACTCGTCTCCGACATGACGCGATGGCGGGGGCATCCGATCATGGAGCCTGCTTCTGCTCCAGCTTGACGAAGCGCGTGCCGTCGCCATAGGGGCAGTTGGTCTCGTCGCATGGCTCCAGATGGATTAGGACGTGGGTGTGCGGGAGGCGCCTCTCGATCTCCTTCTCCAGGTCCTCGCAGAGGGCGTGGGCGTCGAGCACGCACATCTCGCGGTTCACCACCAGGTGGAGGTCGACGAATCGCTCCGACCCCGACTTCCTCGTCCTCAGCTCGTGGAAGTTTACGAACTTGGGGGCGTGGGTCATTATGGCGTTCCTAACCACCTCCTCCTCGTCCGGAGGAAGGGACATGTCCACCAGGCCCTTGCTCGATTCCTTGGTGAGGTTGTAGGCGGCCTTGATGATCAGCACCGCCACCCCCATGGCGATGAGCGGGTCCAAGGCCTCAATCCCGGTTATCGCGATGACTATCAGTCCCAGGAAGACGCCGAGGGAGGTGTAGACGTCGGTACGAAGATGCATGCCGTCGGCGATGAGGGCCATCGAGTCCTCCTGCTTGCCAACCTTGAGCAGCTGGTGCGAGACTAAGATGTTCACCACCACCGATATGCCCATCACCACTATGCCCGCCCAGAGCATCTCCACCGGCGCTCCGGAGAGGAGGCGCTGCAAGGCCTCGAGGATGATTAGTAAGGCGGCGAAGAAGATCAGGATGGCCTCGATCACGCCCGCATAGTTCTCGTACTTGCCATGGCCGTACTCGTGGTCCTCGTCCGGAGGTATGGCCGACTTGCGGACCGAGTAATTAGCGATCACCGCGGCCAGGAGGTCTATCATAGAGTGAATGGCCTCTGAAAGCACGGAGACGGACATCATCATGATGCCCACCAACAGCTTCAACGCCACCAGGGCTGAGTTGGAGTAGATGGAGAGCATCGCCACCTTGGTCTTTCTCAAGCTCGTCCCGGGACCATTCCAATAGGCCCGATTTAGGCTTTTTGATTGGCTCTAGGCCTGGCATCCTCCCCGCTGCCAAGGGCCGTGGACGAGGGTGGATAGCATTTATTAACGTGGTGGTGCTAGGGATTGGGCGCCCAGCGCGGGAGGCATCCTACGGTCAAGAGGCGAGCGGTCAAGGACATGGTCCTGGAAGAGGGCATGGGCGTTGACGCCCTGATGCGGCAATGGAAGGAGTCGGGAGGCTTCACCGGAAGGAAGCTGGCCGACGCCACCGACATCGTGGAGAAGATGGAGCGCCGCGATTGCGTCAAGTTCCTATCCTTCCCGGCCTGCATCATGGCCACTGGGACCAGGGGAGTCCTGGTCGAACTGGTCAAACGCAAGCTGGTGGACGTGATAATCACCACCTGCGGCACGCTCGACCACGACCTCGCCCGGGTCTGGAAGGACTATTATCACGGCGATTTCAACATGGACGATGCGGAGCTGTACCACAAGGGAGTGAACCGCTTGGGCAACGTCCTGGTTCCCAACGAGTCTTACGGTATCGTGCTGGAGAGGAAGCTCATCCCCATGTTCGAGGAGATCCTGGAGGGAAGGGACTCCATCGGCACCTGGGAGCTGATCGACGAGGTCGGCGCGCGCGTCCAGGACGAGCGCTCCCTGCTCCATTGGTGCCACAGGAACAAGGTCCCCATCTACGTTCCGGGCATCACCGACGGCAGCTTCGGAAGCCAGCTCTGGATGTATTGGCAGACGCACCGCAAGCTGAAGGTGGACCTGTTCCGCGACGAGCAGGACCTTTCAGATATCACCTTCGAGGCCAAGGAGACCGGCGCCATCATAATCGGAGGCGGCATCTCCAAGCACCATACCATATGGTGGAACCAGTTCCGCGGCGGCCTGGACCATGCCGTCTACCTGACCACCGCCCCGGAGTACGACGGGTCGCTCTCCGGTGCCCAGGTCAGGGAGGCCGTCTCCTGGGGCAAGGTGAAGGAAGGGGCCGACCAGATCACCGTGGAGGGGGACGCCACCATCACCCTGCCGATAATCGTGGCGAGCCTGATCGAGCGCCTGGAGGGGGGCAAGTGAAGAAGGTCGTGGTGATCAAGGGGGACGGAGTGGGGAAGGAGGTCATCCCTCAGGCGGTCCGGGTCATAAAGTACATGACCGACGACCTGGAATGGATACCGGCCCACATGGGCTCGGAATGCAACGCGATCTACGGATGGTACCTTCCGCCCAGGACCATCGAACTCATCCATGGCTCGGACGCGGTGCTGTTCGGCGCCATAACCACCCCCATCGCCGACCCCAACTACAGATCGCCCCTCCTCTACCTGAGGAGGGAGCTGGACCTCTTCGCGAACGTCCGGCCGGCGAAGAAGCTGCTCCCCAACATAGGGATCGGGGACATCGATCTCGTATTGGTCAGAGAGAACACCGAGGGCATGTACACCGGGGTCGAGCGCGAGGAGGGCGACGCTGTCATCCTGGAGCGTAAGGTGAGCGAGAGGGCGTGCCGGCGCATCGTGCGCTACGCCATCGAGCTATGCAGGAGGCGCAACCTGGAGCGCATCCATTGCGTCCACAAGGCCAACGTGATACGCAAGTCCGACGGGCTGT
>JAJRAN010000140.1 GCA_028682915.1 Methanomassiliicoccales archaeon
GTCATGTCCTCCAGGAAGCGGGGGTAGGATATCCTGTAGCATTCCCCGTTGGTAATGCTGGTGGTTCCCTTGGCCACCATCGCCGCCACTGCGGCTGCCATGAGGATGCGGTGGTCGTCCAACGAGTCCACCACCCCTCCCTTGAGGGCGCATGGCCCCTTGATCACGCAACCGTCCTTGGTCTCGCGCACGTCCGCGCCCATGACCCTCAGGAAATCGGTGGTGGAGCGGATGCGGTCGCTCTCCTTGAGGCGCACGTGCTCGGCGTTGACTATCTCGGTCGTGCCCTCGGCCTGGGAGCCCAGGACCGCGACGATGGGGAAGAGGTCGGGCGCGTCCTCGAGGTCCACCGTGCAGCCCTCGAGCTCCCCGACCGAGGCGCGGATGGAGGTGCTCCCCCTCCTAACCTCGGCGCCGAACCCCTCCAGGATGTCGATCATGACCTTGTCGCCCTGCCTGTCCTCGGGGTCCAGCCCAGTGACCGCCACGCCCGCCGTCAAGGCGCCCGCCACCAGCGGGAAGGCCGCCGAGGAGTAGTCGCCTGGTACCTTGTAGGTCTGGGGCGAGTACCTCTGCCTCCCCGGCACCAGGAAGCCCGACTTGGTCATCTCCACCTCGGCCCCGAAGCCGCGCATCATGCCCATGGTTATCTCCACGTACGGCTTGGACTTCAGCGGGGTGGAGAGCGCTATCTCCGTGTCCACCTCCTTCAAGGCCGAGGAGATGAGCAACGAGGAAATGAACTGCGAGCTGACGTCCCCCCTGATGGAGCACCTCTGGCCCCGGTTCGGCCCTCGCACCACCAATGGCGCCATCCCGTTCCCCCGGGTGGAATGGCACTGCACCCCGAGCTCGGTCAGGGCGTCGATCAGCGGTTGCATCGGCCGCTTGCGGACCGAGGCGTCCCCAGTTAGCACTGTGGTGCAGGGCAGCAGCGATGCGACCCCTGCCATGATCCGCAAGGTCGTCCCCGAGTTCTCGGCATCGATAACGTCCTCGGGGCAGACCAGCTTCCCCCCGTGCATGGTGACGTTGCTTCCCTTGACCTCGGCTCTGGCCCCCAGCATCTCCGCCGCCCTGAGCGTGGCCAGGGTGTCCCCGCTCAGGAGCACGTCCCTCAGCTGGGACCGGCCGTCGGCGAGCAGTCCGAGGACCAGCGCCCGATGCGAGTAGCTTTTAGAGGGGGAGGCGGCGACCGTGCCGCTGGCCTCCGAGGGCCTCACCACCAATCTCATCTTCGAACCTCCTCATCGACGTAAACGTCAGCGACAATAAGCTCCTTCTCATCGAACAGGGAGCGGATGTCCGATAGCTTGCCCTCGTCCACGAGGATGGCGGTGGCGGGCCCGGTCCCGGACAGCCCGGCAGCGAAGGCGCTGGCGGCTAGCGCCCTGTAGGTCGGCTCCATGCTTAGGCCCAGGGCCGACGTGCACGCCAAGGAGTTGATGACCATCGCCTCCTGGTACGCGCCCCGCCTGGCGCGCTCGAAGGCCGCTTGGGCCGCGGGCGCCACGGTCCTGAACCTGTCCAATGGCACCGAGCCCTTGCGAACCTGGAACCCAGGCACGTGCAGGACCACCTTGAGCCCATCGGGAAGCCTGGTCCGCTTCAGCAGCCTCTCGGTCCTGTTGTCGGTGAGCACCACCCCCCCGAGCATGGAGGCGCAGGCGTCGTCGAAGGCCCCGGTGAGCGAGACCTTGGCCTCGATGGCACTCTTGGTCCCGATCCTTATCGTTTTCAGGGGCTCGAGCTCGACCCCCAAGGCGTCCAAGGTGGCGAGAACGATGGCGTTGGCCGCGGCGCTGCTGCTCTTGAGCCCCCGGGATATCGGTATCTGGGAGCGGGTGGTGACCTTGGCCCCGTAGCCCTCCCGGCTCGCCTCCCTGGCAAGCACGTTGCGGACGCATCTCTCCGCCAGCTCGGTCCCCTCTCTCTCGAAACCTTCGATGCGCACTTCGATGACCCCGGAGGAGTCGAGCTCCACCTCGGCCTCCGTCCTCAGGTCCACCCCGAAGGCCGCGCCCCTGCCATTGGCAATGGCGTTCACGATCGTGCCAGCGCCGTGCGAGGTCCCTCTCCCCCTCACTGCGAACCCCCCTGCAGGGCCGAGGACATGGTGGAGAAGGAAGGCGTCCTCCCCGTCCAAAGCTCGAACGATCCGATCGCCTGATGCACCAGCATGATCTCGCCGTTGGCGGTGCTCGCCCCCGCCCTCTCCGCCGCCTCCAGGAAGGGTGTGCGGGGCGGCGTGTAAATCAGGTCGACGACGAATTGCCCCGGCCTGAGGACGTTGTCCGGGATCGGAAGTCCATCAGGGAACCCGGTCATGCCCAGGGGCGTTCCGTTGATGACGATGTCGAAGTCCGTTGAGAGCGACTCAGGGCCGATGGCCTGGCAGTTGCGGAAGGCGCGGCACAGCTCCTCGGCCCTCGCCTTGGTGCGGTTGTAGACCTTGACCTTGGCGCCCGCAGCGGAGAGATAGGCGCAGCAGGCCCTGGCCGCCCCGCCCGCACCGACCAGTAGCGCGCTTTTACCCTTGGGATCAATCCCTTTCTCCTTGAAGGTCATCTCCACGCCGTGGACATCGGTGTTGTGGCCGACGAGCTCGCCCTCCTCGACGAGTACGGTGTTCACCGCCCCCACCTGGACCGCGCTCGGCGCCAATCGGTCGAGGAGCCGCCCCACCACCTCCTTGTGGGGGATGGTCACGTTGAAGCCCCTCATGCCGTACTCCACCGCCACCTCCATGAAGTCCTCCAGGTCGCCCTGTCTGACTGGGAACTTGAGGTAGATGCCGGGGACTCCGACCTCGAGGAAGGCGGCATTGTGAATTGCCGGCGACAGGGAATGCGCCACCGGGTCCCCCACGATGCCCACCACCGTCCGCTCCTTGGCGAGCCGTCTCATGGTGGTGAGGTCGAGCTGCCCTTGGGCCGTCTCGTTCCCTACCTGCGACGAAACGTACGTAAAGGCGCATCCCAGGCGGTCCGCGCAGACCCTGGTGAGCATGCCCAGCTCGCCCATGCCAATGAGCACGAACTCCTTCTCGGTGGCGGAGAACATCCTGGCGGCCTCGGCTATCGCCAGGAGGTCCTTGCAGCTGTTGATGGTGAAAGCGCCCTTGGGCAAGGCCTCCTTGGCGCTCGCCCGGATCAATATGTCCAGTATGGCGGAGACAGTAGGGGTGCCCTCGAAGTCGTGGTGGGAGCATATGGCCCCCGCCCGCCTCAGCTCCTTGTCCCTCCTCTCCAGTATCGGGGAGCCGAGCTCTAGGTCCAGCATCTCGAACCCCGCGCGCAAAGCCCTCTGATAGAGATCCAGCATGGTCGCGTCCTTGCCGTCGAACCCGCCCCCCTGGGACCTGGTCCTGAGGGTGGCGATCTTGGGGATCTCCACTTTCTTGAAGGCCGATAGGTCGTGAGGGAGGGAAGGCATCAGGTCGAACCTGACCTCTACCAGGTCAGCGCCGCCCTCGACGGCGCTCTGCGCCGCCTGCGCCGCCCCCTCGGCGCTCGGCTCCTTGATGGAAACGCATATCTTGGTCATAGCTCGGTGATGGTCTCCGATATGGCCTGGCCGAAATGCCTGCCTCCCTCCTCGAGGCGCACCAGGACCTCCTGACCCACCTTGAGGTCGGAGATCGAGACCGGACCAGATGGGGTGCAGAGCCGGATGGTCTCCGCGTTCTGCAGTATGGTTGTGAACCTCCTGTCCCCCACCTTTGCCTCCAGCAGCAGGAGCGGCCTCCTCTCGATCTTCGACCTGCCCACGACCACGGTGCGGCATCTCCCCTCGGAGTCGATGGCCAGGACCTCGTCCCCGCTCTTGACCTCGGAGAGGTAGCGCGTCTTTCCCGTGGGCATGAGGGCGTAGGCATGCACTGCGCCCGCGTTCACGCGGAAAGGCCGGGAGGCGACGTACTCGCTCTCCAGGCTCTCCGAGCTCACCAGGAAGAGGCAGGCGGACTGGGAGCCGATTAGCATCCCCTCCCCCACCCTCAGTAGCGAGCAGGTGTCCAGGCATACCCGGTCGCCCACCCCGGCAGGCGCGATCTTCGAGACCATCGCCTTGGTCAGCTCCACCTTGGGCATCCTGTCCGAATGGATCACGTGGAAATCCCTCAGCCTCGATGCGGAGGATGGCTCTATGGCCACGCCCCCCACCCCCACCTCCAAGGTCTCGAGGAACAGCTTCGCTTCCTCAGGAGAGGTGGCCGTCGCCAGCAATTTGGTGCTCGAGCCTTGGAAATCGGCGATGAGGTTCTCCAGGGGGATGACCTTCCAATCCTTGGCCTCTATGAGGACGTTCTCCACCCTCCCCTTGAGGGCCGAGGCTCTTGCCAGGTCCTCGTTCGAACGTATCTGCACGATCTCCCCCACCCTCTCCTCCTCCAGGAATATGGACATGCCCTTGAGCACCAGCGCGTCGTATCTTCCCAGGCGCCTGAGCTCGGCGTCCTCCTCGCGGATGAGGATCTGGACGTATCCCGCCTCCAAGGCGCTGGACACGATCTTCTTCCTCTCGTCGTAGCTAGGCAGGTGGTCTGACCTGACCCATATGATCTTTGGCGAAGGCATTGAATCACTTTAGGAACTTCAGCGCTTCCTCGACCTCCAGGTCGTCCAGGACGATGGAGGAGATGGCTCGGGTGATCCCTACCACGTTCCGGTGCTGGAAGACGTTTCGGCCTATGCTCACGCCCTTCCCCCCCGCCTCGATGGAGTCCTTCACCATCTGCAGGAGCCTCTCGTCCGAGTCCATCTTCGGCCCCCCGGCGATGACCACCGGGGCCAGAGCGCCTCGGGTGACCTCTCTGAAGGTATCGATGTCACCGGTATAGTTGGTCTTGACGATGTCCGCCCCAAGTTCGGTGGCCACGCGGGCGCACTGCTTGAGCAAGTCCACGTTGTACCCGTCCTTGATGTCCTTGCCCCGGGGGTAGATCATGACCAGGAGGGGCATGCCCCATTCCGAGCAGGTCTTGGAGACCTTCCCCATGTCGCGGAGCATCTCCGGCTCGTCCTCGTTCCCCAGGTTGACGTGGACCGAGACGGCGTCCGCCCCGATCTTGATGGCCTCCTCGACCGTGGCCACCATGACCTTGTGGTTGGCCCAGGAGCCCAGGTTGGTGGAGGCCGAGAGGTGGAGGATCAGGCCGATGTCGCGGCCATAGGAACGGTGGGAGTAGGGGACGACGCCCTTGTGCAGGACGATGGAGGTGGCGCCTCCCTGGGATACCATCTCGATGGTACTCCTGAGGTCCACCAGGCCGGTGACGGGCCCCATGCTTATCCCATGGTCCATAGGGACGATGACGGCCCGTCCAGTGCCTCGGTCGATGATACGTTCCATGCGCACGCTCTTGCCCAGCAGCATCTCAACACCTCGATTAGACCGTGCTAAAGGGTATCACGCTTATATCACTTTCGCACGACACCAATGGATTAGCGAGGAAAAATATACCGGTCATCTTGCTCCTGAGGCCGTTCTCTCCCTCGCCTCGGTCAACAGCCCTTCCAGCAGCTCCCTGACGTAAGCGCCCTTCCCTTCCCTGTCCTTGATCGGCTGCCAGTACGAGCCGTTCAGGGTGTGCACCCAGTCGTCATGGTAGTCCAGGTAATCGGATTGCACGATGTCCTCGACGGTCCTGAACCTCACCCGCCTTCGCTCATTGAGGGCCAACGACCCCCTGTCGAGCTTGGAGTAGAGGTCGCCCCAGTTGCTTCCCCCGCTATCGGTCTCCAGATAGCCGGTCTTGCGATTGTTTCCTGGCATGAAGTCGAGCTTCTTGGTCGGCAATCGGTCAAAGTCGAAGAAGCAGAATCCCGCCCATAGGTACCACACCTCCGATCCTTCCTTCGGGATGGCCAGGGCGCCGTAGACCGGCTGCCTCCTTAGAAAGGCGAGGATGGACGTCTGGCGCAGGGGGAACATGTCATGGTCGATGAACCCGAAGTAGCGCACCTTCTTGGGGACCACGAAGTGCTTGACGAACCACTCCAGGACCATGGCGTGGGACCAGCTCGGGGAGCTGAACGGGTTCTCCGGGCATCTGATGTAGGTGAGTCCAGCTTCCTTGCAGAATCGCAGGATCTCGTCCCGGGACCCCGGCTCGCTGGAATTGTCGAGCACCACGTAGAGGTGCGGGTCCTTGAGGTTCAGGGACAGCAGCTCGCGCTGGTAACGGAGCAGCTCGACGTTGTTGAATGCCACCACCGTCATCACCAGCGTGCCTTCGTCCACATGGTCGAGTTCGCAATTGGAGGTGATGGTGCTCCCAAGCCGCCTCCTGAGGTACTTCCATTTCGTGAGCCTGAATCGGATGAATGGTCCCACGTTCTTGAGGTTCATGCGAGCTCTCCGGGTCTGGAGATGTGAACGGCGACCCCATTTTTAAGGGTGTGGTCTCTGGATTCTCGGCCTGGCCGGAGGGCGTCGATTCGGTTAGGAAAGGAGTTCAGGGTGGCGCGTGGCGCTCGAATCAAATGATCATCCATGGACCGCGGTCGGTGTTCCAGGAGCCGCCTCGAGGGTCAAAAACCATAATACCGTGGTCGGCGATGCGAGTAATGCATGTGGAGCTCCCTGTCCAAGTACTTCGGAAAATACCCTTCCCAGGCCAAGGTGGCCAGGCTCCTGCTGGAGTACGGCCTCAAGGTCAGCGACGGGGCCGTCTATTGCGGCGAGATCGAGCTGGCGGACAGCTCCATCGGCCGCGCCGCCGGGGTGGACAGGCGCATCGTGCGCTCTACGGTGGAGACGATCGAGTCCCATCCAGAGCTCATCAGCGTGTTCGGGCGCCTGCGCCCGACCGCCATGCTCCGGGACGTCGCGCCGGTCATGGGCTGGAGCGCCATCGAGATCATTCCGAACAACGCCCAGACCGTCGGGATCGTGGCCGACGTGACGGGGGTGATCGCCAAGGCGGGGATCAGCATCCGCCAGACCATAGTGTCCGATCCGGACCTGAGCGCGGAGCCCCGACTGTACGTGATAACCGAGGCGCCGGTCCCTCCCGAGATAATCCCGGAGATCAAGGCATGCCGCGGTGTCAAGAGCATCCTAATCCACTGAGGTCGCGCCATTGACCGACATCGAGAGGCGCAACGCCTACCTGGTCCTGGTGCTGGCGGTGTTCTGCTTCTCCTTCTCCTCCATCTTCATCAGGCTATCGGACGCGCCGGCGCCGGCGATAGCCGCCTACCGCATGGTCCTGGCGACGCTCCTGATAGCGCCCTTCGCCCTGCTCAGGTCCAGGAAGCGGATCGCCTCCTTGAACCGCGGGGACACCTGGTTCCTGGTGGCGACCGGGGCGGTGCTGGCGCTGCACTTCCTCCTCTTCGTCAGCGCCGTCCAGAACACGTCGGTGGCCAGCGCCACCATCCTCATCAACTGCCATCCCATCTTCGTGGCCGTCCTGGCCTTCCTCCTGCTGCACGAGGGCTCGAGGTACACCACCGCGGGGGCGCTCGTCGGCATGGCCGGGATATTCGTCATCTCCATCGGGGACCTGGGCAACGGGAACGTAGTGGGGGACGCGCTGGCAATCATGGGGGCCTTCATGGAGGCGGTCTACATCATCATGACCCGGGTCATGCGCAAGCGCATCGACCTTCTCACCTTCGTCTTCATGGTCAACGCCGCCTGCGCCCTGGTCCTGGTCGGCATATGCGTCGTCGGCGGCGTGCCGCTGTGGCCCTATTCTTCGGACCAGCTGCTGATCTTCCTCGGCATGGCGATCATCCCAGCGGCGATTGGCTACACCCTCTACAACTACTCGCTGAAATACCTGATGGCGCCTCAGGTGAGCGTGATCCAGCTGGGTGAGGCGCTCTTCGCCTCTGCCATGGCGGTCCTCCTGTTCTCCGAGATTCCATCGGTGACCATTTTCGCCGGCGCTGCACTGATCATCCTGGGGATATACTTCGTGGTCAGGACCAACGGCAAGAAGAGACAGGCAATCGCCGTGAGCCCAGCGCATGATTGACCCTTACCGTTACAAGGGCGTGACCTTCGCCTTGGGATAGGAGCCCAGGTCCTTGACGTCCAGGTTCCCTTCCCGGGCGCGCTTGATGGCCTCTGCCGTGACCTTGGCGCCCTGCACCGTGGTCAGGAAGGGTATCTCCAGCTCCACGGCGAGGCGCCTCATCATGTAGCCGTCCCTTCGGGAGCCGGAGGAGGCGGTCGGGGTGTTCACGATGAGCTTGATCTCGCCCCGGCGCATCAGGCCCAGGGCGTCAGGCTGCATCTTCTCCCTGATGGTGTAGACGGTGGTGGTCTCGATGCCGTTGCTCCTCAGGAAGGTGGAGGTGCCCTTGGTGGCGTAGATCTTGAAGCCCATCTCCCAGAAGGCCTTCGCCGTCGGGAGTATGGCCTGCTTGTCCGCGTCCGCGACGGTCATGTAGATCGCGCCTTCCAAAGGTATCTTCTGCCCGGCCCCGCTGAGCGCCTTGTAGACCGCCGCGGCATAGTCCTTGTCGATGCCCATGACCTCGCCGGTGGAGCGCATCTCCGGCCCTAGGATGGAATCAACCCCTGGCAGCTTGAGGAAGGGGAACACCGATTCCTTCACCGCCACGCTCTCGAACCTGGCCATGCCGACCAGGCCCTGGTCCTCCAGGGACTTGCCGAGCATGACCTTGGTGGCCACCTTGGCCAGCGGTATCCCGATGGCCTTGGAGACGAAGGGGACGGTCCGGGAGGCCCGGGGATTGGCCTCGAGCATGTACACCTCGTTGTCCTTGATAGCCAGCTGCAAGTTCATGAGCCCCTTGACCTGCAACGCCTTGGCGGTCTTGGCCGTGATCTCCACGATCTTGTCCATCATCTCTTTGGACAAGGTCTGCGGCGGTAGCACCATCATCGCGTCCCCGGAATGGACCCCCGCCTCCTCGACGTGCTCCATTATCCCGCCAATGAAGATGTCCTCGCCGTCGGCGACCACGTCCACGTCGATCTCGACGGCGTGCGAGAGGTATTTGTCCACCAGCACGGGGTGGGCCTTGGACACCTTCACCGCCGTGGTGACGTAGATCTTCAGCTCCTCCTCGTTGAGGATAATCTCCATTCCCCTCCCTCCCAGGACATAGGAGGGCCGCAGCAGCACCGGGTATCCGATCAGAGAGGCCACCGCCTTGACCTCCTCCGTCGAGAAGCCGGTCCCATGCTCCGGTTGCTTGATCCCCAGCTCCCTCATCAGCGCCGTCCAGCGCTTCCTGTCCTCGGCCACGTCGATCATGTCAGAGCTGGTGCCGAGAATCCTGCATTTCTTACCTTCGAGGGCGACCTCCAGCGGGACCGCGAGATTGATGGACGTCTGGCCTCCGTACTGCACGATGACGCCGTCCGCGTCCTCGCGCTCGATGACGTTGAGCACGTCCTCCAAGGTCAGGGGCTCGAAGTAGAGGCGGTCCGAGATGTCGTAATCGGTCGAGACCGTCTCGGGGTTGTTGTTGATGACGATGGCGTCGACCCCCTCCTCTTGGCAGGCCATGACGCCGTGGACGCAGCAATAATCGAACTCGATCCCCTGGCCGATGCGGATCGGCCCCCCTCCCACGATGATCACCTTGCGCTTCGAGGAGGGCTTGGCCTCGCACTCGCTCCCATATGTAGAATAGTAATAGGGGGTCTCGGCCGCGAACTCCGCGGCGCAGGTGTCCACCATCTTGTAGGTGGGGATGATCCCGGCGATCTTCCGCCCTTCCCGAACGTGCTCCTGAGGCAGCTTCTTGAAGGCGGCGATGCTCTCATCGGGGAAGCCCATGTTCTTCGCTCGCCTCAGGATCTTGAGCTCCAGCGAGCTCGATTCCTTGAGGTTGCGCTCCATCTCCACCAGGTTCTTGATCTTGTTCAGGAAGAACGCGTCCCACTTGGTGATGCTCGCGAGCTCCTCGATGGTCATTCCCCTTCTGATGGCCTCGGCAATGGCGAAAAGCCTCTTGTCCGTGGGCTTCTTAAGCTCGATGGCCAGCTCCTCCTCGGTCCAGGGCTCCGGTTCCAGGTCGATCTTGTCGATCTCCAGCGAGCGGACGGCCTTCATGATCCCCTCTTCCACCGTTCGCCCGATGGCCATGACCTCCCCGGTCGACTTCATCTGGGTCCCGAGCAGCTTGTCCACGGTGCGGAACTTGTCGAAGGGCCAGCGGGGTATCTTGAGCACCACGTAGTCGAGCGCGGGCTCGAAGGCGGCGTACGTCTTGCCGGTGATGCGGTTCGGGATCTCGTCCAGGGTCTTGCCGATGGCGATCTTGGCCGCCACCCGGGCGATGGGGTAGCCGGTGGCCTTGGACGCCAGGGCGGAGGACCTGGACACCCGGGGGTTCACCTCAATCACCCGGTACTCGCGCGTCTCCGGGTTGAGGGCGAACTGGACGTTGCAGCCGCCCTCGATCCTCAGGGCGCGGATGATCTTGATGGAAGCGGTCCTCAGCCTCTGGTGGTCCACGTCGTT
This sequence comes from Methanomassiliicoccales archaeon, assembly GCA_028682915.1. GTDB lineage: Archaea > Thermoplasmatota > Thermoplasmata > Methanomassiliicoccales > UBA472 > JAJRAN01. Next base: position 10,454 of record JAJRAN010000140.1, read on the forward strand.
CAACGTCTGGGAGGGCGCGATGACTATGCTCTCGCCCGTGTGGATGCCCATCGGGTCAAGGTTCTCCATGTTGCAGATGATGACGCAGTTGTCGTTCCCGTCGCGCATCACCTCGTACTCGTACTCCTTCCAACCGAGGACGCTCTCCTCGATCAGCACTTGGTGGATGCGGGAATAGATGAGGCCTCGCCCGCAGATCTCCTCCAGCTCCTCCTCGTCGTATGCGATGCCGCCTCCCGTGCCTCCCAAGGTGAAGCCAGGGCGGATGAGCACTGGGTAGGTCCCTATCTCCTTTACCGCCCGCTTGGCCTCCTCGATGGAGTGCACCGCCTTGCTCTTCGGTATCGGTTCCCCGATCCTGATCATGGTCTGCTTGAAGAGCTCGCGGTCCTCGGAAAGGGCGATGGCCTCTGGCTGCGTTCCTAGCAGGCGCACGCCCAGCCGGTCCAAGGTGCCGTTGTCGGCCAGCTCGGAGCATAGGTTGAGCGCCGTCTGGCCCCCCATTCCCGAAAGGATGCCATACACGCCCTCCTTCTCTATGATCCTAGTGATGGTCTCGACGTCCAGCGGCTCCACGTACACCTTGTCAGCGGTGGCCAGGTCCGTCTGGATGGTGGCGGGGTTGGAGTTGACCAGGACCGTCCGGAAGCCCTCCTCCCTCAGGGAGCGGCAGGCCTGGGAGCCGGAGAAGTCGAACTCCGCCGCCTGGCCTATGACGATGGGTCCGGAGCCGATCACCATGAGCTTGGCGCCCTTGGGCGGCGGGCTCATCGCTTAACCTCCAACATCCTTGCGAACTCGTCGAACAGGAACGAGGTGTCCTTGGGCCCGGGGGACGCCTCTGGATGATACTGCGCCGACACGATCGGAAGCTCTTTGTGACGGAGGCCTTCCACCGTGCCGTCGTTGACATTCACCATGCTCACCTCGAGCTCGTCCGGCAAGGTCTTCGGATCGACCGCGAAGCCGTGGTTCTGAGATGTGATGTACACCCGGCCGTTGTACTTCACCGGCTGGTTGACCCCCCGGTGGCCGAACTTGAGCTTGAAGGTATCGCCGCCGAAAGCCCTGGCCAGCAACTGGTTGCCAAAGCAGACGCCCATTATCGGGTACTCCTCCTTGATCGCCTTCAGCGTTCTTACCGCGGTCTCTTGTATGATGGGATGCGCTGGGTCCCCTGGGCCATTGGATAGGAATACCCCGTCCACCTCGTGGTCTTTGAAGTATTTTGCCTGAACGTCATAGGGAACCACGGTGAGGGAGAAGCGCTTCCTCAGCTCGCGCACGATGTTCTGCTTCGTGCCGCAATCGATGAGCACGACCTCCCTCGCCCCCTCCTTCTCGAAGCGGAGCGGCTCCTTGATGCTCACCTCGTCGACCAGATTGGAATCGGAGGGGAAGGGCATGGTCTGGACCTTCTTCAGCACCTTGTCGACGTCCTCCTCGAAGCAGATCGCGCCGCGGGGCGTCCCTTTCTCCCGAATCTTGATTATCAAGGAGCGAGTGTCAAGCTCCGAGATACCTGGCACGCGGTTCTTCTTCAGGAAGGAGTCGATGCGGTCGCCCGCGTACATATTGCTGGGCTCGAGGCATCTCTCCCTGACCACGTAGCCCCGGACCTGAACCCGGTCCGACTCGTAATCGACGTGGTTGACGCCGTAATTGCCTATCAGCGGATAGGCCTGGATCAGGATCTGGCCACGATAGGAAGGGTCGGTGAGGCTCTCCTGGTACCCGGTCATCCCGGTGTTGAAGACGACCTCTCCGTAGACCGTCTGCTCAAAACCAAAACCGGTGCCCTCCATTACCGTTCCGTCCTCGAGCACCAGGTAGCATGTCGCCATTAAGGTTCGATGGAAAAGTTAGGGGGTACTTAACCCTTCTCACGGGTGATATGACACGACACGTTAACTCCTGTCCGATAGAGGACAGCCCGGTCTGAGAAACGACAAGAAGATAAATCGACCCTCCTCCACAAAACATTATTACTCTTAAGCCCCAAACGAGTAAATGGTCATGAGGAAGTTGAAGGCATCCAGAGCACTTGCATATGTGGTCCTGCTCCTCCTATTATTTTGCACCATACCTGCCCAGCACGCAAAAGCCGACTTCACAGCAGACGTTGGTGTATACCTTGACCCGAACAATTCAGACAATGGCAAAAAAGCACCCCAATGGAAGCTCAATTTGGTGTTCGAAAATATCGACCTGCACAATCTGTCCGAGATTACCATCGTCGGGGTTAAAATCCTTCAGAACTGGACAGGGACAGAAACCGTCATGGTCGATTGGGATAAACTTGATAGCCATTTCCCGGTGACCATTTGGGAAGGCGATGTGGACAGCTCATTTTATCTCCTAGAATGGCAAGGGCCGGTGCCTGAACCCGGCGTCTATAATGTCACGATTATCTTGGAATGGACAGAAGGATGGCAGATTGGGCCAGCCCTACAACGTACCTACAATTCTGAGATGCAAGTTCTTGCTCCGGTTCCAAACACCGTGGACACAAACACCGTCGCATTCGTCTTCATTCTATTGTTCCTATCCACTGCACTGGCTTTGCTGATAGTCCGAGGGCGGAAGCGGCCGTGAGGATCCTTTTCTGTGCTTGGTGTTTGGATCATCCGTGCGATACTCACATATCGCCTCTTGTGCATGAGGTGATGGATGCGACTGCTCCATCAGGACCGGAAGACCGGCGAGATAAAGTTCCAGGTCGACAACATGGACGACCTCTGGCACCTATACAACATCATCGAGCTAGGTGACCTGGTGCTCGCCTCCACTTATCGAAGGGAGGAGCAGAAGTCGGACAAGGTTCGCAATGAGAGAGGGGAGAAGAAGCGCGTCTTCCTCGGCATCCGCGTGGAGAAGATGGAGTTCCACGAATTCGACTCGCGTCTGAGGATAACCGGGGTCATCGAGCAAGGCCCTCAGGACCTGGGGGCGCACCACACATTCAACGTGGAGGAGGGCGAGGTGCTTACCGTGGTCAAGTTGCACTGGAAGGACTCGACCCTCGACCGCATCAAGCGCGCCCTGGAGGACTCCAAGCGTCCCACCATCGTCTTCGTATCGATCGAGAACGACGAGGCCACCATCGCCGTGATGAGGCAGTATGGGATGCAGAACCTGGCCACGATCTGCGGGCCTTCGGGCGGCAAGATGTACGAGCAGAAGACGGACGACGACTTCTACCTGGAGATAATCGAGAAGGTCGGCCAGCTCGTCACGGCGGGGGTGCCATTGATAGTCCTGGGCCCCGGTTTCGCCAAGGAGACCTTGTTGGCCTTGGGCAAGCAGAAGGCGCCCGAGGCCTTCAGGAACGTCCACGTCTACCATACCGGGCAGGCGGGAATGGCAGGGGTCCACGAGCTGATGAAACGGGGAATGGGCGCAGATATACTGGAAGGGTCGAGGGTGGCGGAGGAGACCAACCTGGTGGAGAAGGTCCTCGAGGAGATCGCCAAGGATGGACCGGTGGCCTATGGTCCCAGGGAAGTGGAGGAGGCGGTCCGCTCCGGAGCGGTGGAGACGTTGCTGGTCCTTGACCCACTGCTGCGCGAGAAGGACCTGGAGGCCTTGATGAACGCGGTGGAGTCCTCCCGGGGCAGGGTCATGGTCGTTAGCGAGCACCACGAGGCAGGGAGGAAGCTCGAGGCCCTAGGGGGAATGGCCGCACTGCTCCGCTTCCGCCTCCAGCGATGAGCGGCCGACCAGCGTTCATTTTACATCAGGCAATTGTCCATGGGCTGGTTTCAAAGGCGGCGGTAGGAGGAGTCGCCGTCCGAAATACTTTAGTAGCAAACCCATTATCACTTTTCCAGCCTTTCGAGGACGGCGCTATCGGCGAGCTTGGGTCGAAGGGAAGAGACGGTCGCTTGGAGTGATGACATGGGAACGATGGCCGAGAACATCATCTCGAATCACGTGGGAAAGGAAGTGCGCGCCAACGACATCGTGGTGTGCCCTGTGGACTTCATGATGAGCCAGGACGGGACGACTCCGTTGACCATCCGTGCCTTCAAGGAGATGAACGGGAAGAAGGTCGCCAGGCCCGACCGCTATGCCGTGGTGATAGACCACAACGCCCCCTCGCCCATGGAGTCGGTCTCCAACCTGCACAAGGAGATGCGCACCTTCTCCCAGGAGCAGGGATCCATCCTCTTCGACGTGGGCGAGGGCGTCTGTCATGTCCTCGTCCCAGAACAGGGCTACGCTCTGCCAGGAAGCATCATCATCGGGGCGGACTCACACACCACTACCTACGGGGCGCTGAACGCCTTCGCCACTGGCGTCGGCTCCACCGACATGGCGGCGGCTTTGATCTCCGGCAGGACATGGTTCAAGGTCCCCCAGACCATCAAGCTAGAATACTCGGGCAAGCTCCCCAAGGGCTCCTACTCCAAGGACATCGCACTGCGAATGTGTGGTAGGCTCACGGCCAACGGCGCCACCTACAAGGCGCTGGAGATCGAGGGCGATGCCATATCCTCCCTCTCCGTCGAGGCGCGCATGACCATCTCCAACATGGCGGTCGAGACCGGTGCCAAGGTAGGTCTCATGACCGCGGACAAGAAGGTCATCGATTACGTCTCCGGGCGCGCCAAGTACGGCTTCAAGGGCGTCGGGGCAGACGCCGAGGCCAAGTACGAACAGGTGCTGAAGGAGGACGTCTCGCGCCTCGGCCCGCAGATCGCCTGCCCGCCGGACGTGGACAACGTCGTCCCCATAGAGAAGGTGCTCGGACAGCATCTGGACCAGGTTTTCATCGGCACCTGCACCAACGGCCGCATCGAGGACCTGAAGGTCGTCGCGAACGTCATCGGCGAGCGCAAGGTGGCCAAGGGGCTGAGGCTGATCGTGTCCCCGGCCTCGCGCGAGGTCATGGAGGCGGCCATGGACTGCGGTATCATCCAGAAGTTGGTGAAGGCCGGAGCGGCCGTCACCACCCCTTGCTGCGGGCCGTGCGTTGGCACCTGCAACGGCATCCCTAGCGACGGAGAGGTGGTGCTCTCCACCGCCAACCGCAATTTCAAGGGGCGCATGGGCAACACCAAGGCCCTAGTGTACCTTTCCTCGCCCGCGACCGCCGCCTATTCGGCCGTCAAGGGTTGCATATCCGACCCCAGGGAGGTGCTGGCATGAAGCAGCTGAACGGGCGCGCCCACAAGTTCGGGGATAATATCAACACCGATTACATCATCGCTGGCAAGTACAAGTTCAAGAGCACGGACATGAACGACATGGCCAAGCATCTCATGGAGGACATTCGCCCCCACTTCTACGACGAGATCGAGGACGGGGACTTCATCGTGGCCGGGCACAACTTCGGTATGGGCTCCTCCAGGGAGCAGGCGCCGCTGGTGATCAAGGCCGCGGGCGTGTCGGCGGTCATCGCCAAGGACTTCGCCAGGATATTCTACCGCAACTGCATCAACGTCGGGCTGCCGGTAATCGAGTGCGACACCTCCAACATCGACGAGGGCGACGAGCTCCGCGTCGACCTGGAGAAGGGGTACGTGTTCAACGTCACCAAGGACTCCAGGATCAAGGCGACGGCCCTGCCCCCGGTCATGGTCAAGATACTCAACGAGGGCGGCTTGGCCGAGCACTTCAAGAAGCATGGTGGCTTCAACCTGGAATGAGGAGGGGGCTCATGGTCGACCAAGTGGCGATCGAAAAGGCGAAGGAGCACTTCGGTAGACTCGTCAAGGAGCAGCTGGATCGAGTGGAGCAGATGAAGCACTCCGAAGGCTGGACCGACTACTCGAAGAAGAAGAGGATCGTCATCGGGATCGTGGGCGGGGACGGCATCGGCCCGTACATCTGCAAGCACGCCCGCACCGTGCTCGAGCACCTTCTGGCCGAGGAAATATCCTCGGGGAAGGTGGAGCTGCGCACTATAGACGGGCTCACCATCGAGAACCGGGTCAAGCTGCTCAAGCCGATACCCCCGGAAATACTTGAGGAGCTCAAGAGGTGCGACGTCATCCTCAAGGGTCCGACCACGACGCCCAAGAAGGGCGACCCTTGGCCCAACATCGAGTCCGCCAATATCTCGATGAGAAGGGAGCTGGACCTCTTCGCCAACGTCCGACCGGTACGGGTCCCATCGCAGGGGATCGACTGGATGTTCTTCAGGGAGAACACCGAGGGCTCCTACATCCTCGGCAGCAGAGGCCTCAACGTCACCGATGACCTGGCCTTCGATTTCTGCGTCACCACCACTCAGGGGTCGGAAAGAATAATCAGGTTGGCTTTTGAGCACGCCAAAAAGAACAGGATAGGCAAGGTGACGGTGGTCACCAAGGCCAACGTTATCAAGGTCACCGACGGCAAGTTCCTCGGCATGGCGGAGCGGGTGTCCAAGGACTACCCCGGCATCAAATGGGACGACTGGTTCATCGATATAATGACTGCGAAGTTACTCGACGAGGCGAGGAGGCACGAGTTCAAGGTGATGGTACTGCCGAACCTGTATGGGGACATCATCACCGACGAGGCGGCGCAGATCCAGGGGGGCGTGGGCACGGCTGGCAGCGCCAACATCGGCACCAGGTACGCCATGTTCGAGGCCATACACGGCTCCGCGCCGCGGATGGTCGAGGAGGGTAGGGCGAAGTATGCCGACCCATCCAGCATCATCAAGGCCGCGGCCATGCTCCTCAACCACATCGGCTTCACGGAGGAGTCGTCCCGTCTGGAGATGGCCTTGGACATATGCGGCCAATACGAGAGGCGCCTGGTGATCACCGGACGGTCGAACGGGGCCACTGGAGAGCAGTTCGCGCGATACCTGATGGAAACCTTGGGGGACATGGACCTTGAGGACCGCTGGAAGGGCTACCAAGGATCGAAGTGACCGTGGTATGAGTAAGAGTTATGCCTACGATGCGGATACTGACCTGAAATGAAGTGCGACAACTGCGGATGGACTGGTACCAAGGAGGAGCTGGTGGTGGAGGAGAGGGAGCGCACCCTTCTGGACATGGCCGCCATGGTGTTCTTCGCTTGGGGGCGCAAGAAGCGCTTCTATTGCCCCAAATGTCACCAGATGCTCTGGTCCGAGTTCTCCGACGGCCCGCTGGCCGGGTATTGAAGAAGCGTTCTTGAGGTCCGATGGCCGATATCAACCCTTCCTTTAATTATCCATCCGCATCGCGCCATTGATCGCCACCTCGGCGATGTCCATGGCGTACATCGTCGTGCGTGTGATCGAATCTAGCACCGAGGTCCTGACAACGGTGGAAACGTTCGCAGGAGTGCGTGCGTTGCTGCCAAGGTTCTGGCATTGTAGGACCAGGCCGTCCCCTCTGTCGATGATATCGTTGGCCGAGGCGATGTCCTTGCGGAAGAAGGCTTGCATGGCCATGTCCAATATCTCGACAGCCTGCTCGCTGAGCTCGCCGATCTCCTTTAGGTCGTTGATCTTGTTTCCAGACTTGGCTAAGGTAAGCGAGTTATTGGCGATCTTCTCCGCATGGTCGCCTATGCGCTCTATTCCCCTGGCGACCAGCATCAGGCTCATGCCCTCATAGATGTCCACGCCTATCCTCTCACTCAGCCTGCGGTCCTTGAGGATAAGGTTGTACTGCTTGACCGCCATCCAATAGAGGCGGTCGACGTCCGCGTCGCGGTCGACGACGTCCTGCGCCAATGCCTCATCCCCTTCCTTGAGGGAAACGATCGCGTCCTTGTGCATGCTGTCCACGATCAGGTGCATTCTTCGGACGCACTTCTCCTGTGGAAGCTCGACAGGGTCTGAGAGGTCATGTAGGACCAGGGTATTGCTCGTCTCCTCGATTACCTCGGGACCGATAACTAGCCTGGATATCTCCTTGACGGCGTGCTTTAGCTCGAGGTCCAAACGCCCCTTAGACCTGACCTCGATGATGTTGTATCCTGCAAGGTAGGCGCCGATGAGCTTTCGCGTGAGATGCTCTTTAGTCTCGTTCTCATCCACCATTATGATCTTCCGGTTCTCCTCCTTGTCTTGCTGCATCTTGGGGTCGATGCAAATGGTGCCATCGGCAAGAGCCCTTACCACAACCGGCGTTCCAGGTTTGATGGAATTTGCCTCTATCCAGTCCTTGGGCAAAGATACTGTCATGGTCGAGGCTCCGGTCTTCTGTACGCGCCTTATTTCCAATTCCATCACCTTTCGTCAGTTCTAAGGGTATATCAGTAGTTGATGTACTTACAATATATATTCTATATATTCAAACTTACTAAAATATATACATAAATATTCTATTTTGCATAGGAATATAAGAGTAATTAATTTTCAGACGTTTCGAGGAAATGAATCTTGAGTCTCAGCTTGATTGGAATGGGCATGAGGGATACTGGCAGCACAGCTTTCCTCCTGTGATCCTTTACACCACAGTGCTCCGAAGGGCGAGCTCAAGGCTTCCTCAACTGAGGTGGCATTAGAATGGAAAAGAAGACGATGATGATCGCAATCGCCGTCGTAGCCGTAATATTGATTGCGGCAATGGCTGGGGCCCTATTGATGGATAATGGGGGGACGGACCAGCCGGCGACGACGGTCAAGCAGAAGGGCTCGGACACCATGCTCGAGCTCGCTTCGGCATGGGCCGAGGATTTCCAGGCGTATGATGGGAACGTGTCGGTGGAGATCTCCGGGGGCGGAAGCGGGACTGGAATCACAGCACTCATCGCAAAGCAGGTCGATGTCGCGCAGGCCTCAAGGGCCATGAAGTCCTCGGAGTGGGACCAAGCCATCGCCGCCGGGCTCGACCCTGTGGAGTTCAAGGTGGCCGTTGATGGGATCGCCATCATTACGCACCAGAGCAACACGGTCAGCAACCTGACAATCGCCCAACTGAGAGGGATTTATAACGGCACCATCACCAACTGGAATCAGGTCGGAGGTCCTGACCTCTCGATCGCCCTTTATGGAAGGCAGTCAACCTCTGGAACATACGCCTACTTCCAGGAGCATGTGCTACTCAATGGCGCCTACGACGTGGGAATGAACCAGATGACCGGTAACGCGGCCATCGTCCAGGCGGTGCAGCTCAATGAGGGTGGTATAGGATATGTGGGCATCGGTTACGTCTCCAGCGCCTCAGGGATCAACGTCTTGGACATCAAGAAGGACGATTCCTCCCCTGCGTACTCGCCCTTGGACAAGGATGCGGTCCTTTCCGGCCAGTACAACATCGCCAGGTACTTGTACCTCTACACGGCGCAGGACCCCGAGGGAGCGGTCTGGCAGTGGCTGAACTGGATATTGGATGCGAACAAGGGCCAGAAGGTGGCCGAGCAGATAGGGTTCTACGCCTTGCCTTCGGATGTTCTCGAAGCGCAACGCGCTAAATTGCTATAGGGGTGACGAGCTTGCCACCCTTTCCAAACCCTTTCTCCTTTCAGTATTTTTTGTCCTTACATAACCGATTTAAGACATTTCACGAATCGATGGAAAAGCATCGGAGATTGAGTAGATAGGAGAATCTGGAGCAGGGGATCTGGGGATGGCGCATAAGCGAAGGATGACGGCCAAAAGACGCAGGTTCTACGATTCTTCCATATTCGTCATCCTGAGCATCGTCTCGGTATTCGCGATCCTCGTCCTCGTGGCTGTGGCGGCCTTCCTCCTGATCAATTCCATCCCTGCTTTCACGCAGGTCAATCAATGGGGGTTCTTCACCGGGACCGTCTGGGACCCGACCAACCCGATCGAACCACTGTACGGGATGGTCCCATTGCTGGTCTCGACTCTTATCGTGACCTTCGTTTCCGCGCTCATCGCGATCCCCATCGGACTGGGCGCGACCATCTACCTGGCCGAGATCGCGCATCCCAAGATACGCAAGGTCATGAAGCCTGCCGTAGAGGTGCTGGCGGGCATACCCTCCGTGGTCCTGGGGTTCTTCGCCCTTACCGTGTTCGCGAAGTTCATGTGGGAGGCGTTCGCCCCCGCATGGCGACCTAGCGATTATCTCAATCTCTTCAATGGCGCGGTCTTCCTGGCGATCATGATGGTGCCCATCATGGTCTCGCTCTCCGAGGACGCGGTAAACAGCGTGCCTCGAAGCCTCAAGGAAGCCTCGATGGCCTTGGGCATGACCCGTTGGGAGACCGTATGGAAGGTGATCATCCCGGCCGCCAGGCCAGGCATCGTCGCGGCCGTCATGCTTTCCATCGGCAGGGCGGTGGGAGAGACCATGGTGGTGGTAATGGCAACCGGGAGCTCGCCCCAGCTCACCTTCGATCCCTTCTCCTCCGGTCAGCCCATCACCTCGACCATCGCCATAGAGATGGGGGAGGTGGCAGCCAACACTCCTCATTACTACGTGCTGTTCGAACTGGGGCTCGTCCTCTTCGCCATAACCTTCGCCCTTAACTATGTGGCCGACTGGGCTATGCGCAGGCACACGGAGAGATACCAATGAGGCGCAGGACCAAGGAGCGGCTATTCTTCCTCCTCTTCCGAGGATGCGCCCTGGTGGTGGCGCTCGCCCTCCTGATAATCGTGGGCAACATCGTCCTCCTGGGAATTGGGACCATCAGCTGGGAGTTCCTGACCCAGTTCCCCAAGCGCAACTTCACCGACGGAGGCATCTTCCCCGCCATAGTGGGGACGTTGTACCTCATGACCCTGGTCATGCTCATCGCCGTTCCCATTGGTGTCTTCACGGCCGTGTACATCTCCGAATATCAAGGCAAGAGCCGGTTCGCTAATTGGCTGCGGGTAGCCGTCAACAACCTGGCAGGGGTGCCATCTATCGTCTACGGACTCCTCGGACTAGGCATGCTGGTCCTCTTCTTCGGTTGGGGCTTCAGCCTCATAGCCTCCGCGGTCACCCTAGCCTTCCTGGTGCTGCCTTTGGTCATAACCGCTTCCCGAGAGGCGATCCAGGCCGTGCCGTCGTCCTTGCGCGAGGCTTCGTTGGCGCTAGGCACGACCAAATGGCAGACCATCCGCCATCACGTGCTGCCCTATTCTCTGCCAGGCATACTCACCGGGGTGATACTCTCCCTGAGCCGCGCGGCAGGTGAGACCGCCCCAATTCTGCTGACTGGCGTGGTGCTCACCAAGAGCATCCTACCCCAGGACATCTGGGACACGTTCATGGCCATGCCCTTCCAGCTCTACGCGCTCGCCACCCAAACCGTCTTCGAGAAGACCCAGGACTTCCAGTATGGGACCGCCTTGGTCTTGCTGGTCATGGTCGTGCTCATGAACCTCGTGGCCATCATCATCCGGAACAAGTACCGAGAGAAATACAAATGGTGACAGAATGTCAGAATCGATCTTCGTAAAGGACCTCAACGTCTGGTTCGACAAGAACCACGCGCTCAAGGATGTCAACATCACCATCCCCAAGAACGAGATAACGGCCATAATCGGCCCCTCAGGATGCGGCAAGAGCACCTTCATCCGCTGCATCAACCGCATGAATGATCTGGTAACGAAGTGCAAGGTCACCGGCGAGGTCAAGGTGGACGGTCAGGATATCTATGACAAGGACGTCGACGTGGTGGAGGTGCGCAAGAACATCGGGATGGTGTTCCAGAAGCCGAACCCGTTCCCCAAGAGCATCTTCGAGAACATCGCCTACGCGCCTCGGATCCACGGCAAGGACGAGGACAAGAGCCTACGGGGCACCAAGGTATCGAAGTACTCGAAGAAGGAGCTGTCCGACCTGGTGGAGCGCAGCCTGAGACGGGCAGCCTTATGGGGGGAGGTAAAGGACCGAATGGAGAAGAGCGCCTACGAACTCTCCGGGGGGCAGCAGCAGAGGCTCTGCATAGCCCGGGCATTGGCGGTCGATCCCCAGGTCATACTGTTCGACGAGCCCTGTTCGGCTCTAGACCCCATCGCCACCGCCAAGATCGAGGACCTGCTGGTGGACTTGAAGAAGGACTACACCGTGGTCATCGTGACCCATAACATGCAGCAGGCTGCCAGGGTGGCGGACAAGACCGCCTTCTTCTACTTGGGCGAGCTGATTGAGTTCAGCGAGACCAAGAAGATATTCGAGAGCCCCGGCGAAAAGCTCACTGAGCAATACATCACCGGGAGGATGGGATGAGAAATGACATCACGGATGATTTTCAGCCAAGAAATGGAGAACCTAAATCAGGAAGTGGTGCAGATGGCCTCGCTGGCCCGCGAGGCGGTGGAGAAGGCGGTGCGGTGCATCGTGAACAAGGACCCATCTCTCAAAGGAGAGGTCGAGCGCTTGGACAAGGAGATCTACCATATGGAGCAGATCATCGAGAGGCGCTGTCTCGACCTAATCGCGTTGCACACCCCCGTGGCCGGGGACCTGCGCACCGTCTCCACCTGCCTCAAGATCATCACCGACCTAAACCGCATAGGCAGGTATGCCAGCGACATCGTCGAGGTGTACGATGTCGTGGCTTCGGCCAACGGCTTCCGCAAACCGGTCAACATTCCACACATGGCCTCGCTGGTGGTGGCCATGGTGACCGACGCCACCGACTCCTTCGTCCGCCGGGACGACAAGGCCGCGAGAGAACTGTTCGAGCGCGATGACGAGGTGGACTGCCTCTACGACCTGAACTTCAGGGCCATCCTGACCTATATGCTAGAGGACTCCAGGAAGATCACCGTGGGAACACACATTATCCTGATTGCCAGGTACCTGGAGCGGATCGCTGACCATGCCTGCAACATCGGGGAGAGGGTGGTCTATATGGTCACAGGGGAGCGCATGAACCCGAAGGATAGGAAAAAGAGCGCGAGCAGGTCATGCGCCAACGCACCTTATACCATCGACCGCGACGACCACAATCGCTTGGAGCGCAGCGACCACGACCTCGCGGAGAAATGATTCACGGGCACCAGGTGAGGAACCGCTCTCTGCCGTCATTCGTGGCCTGGGTATGGCCGGGCCCCGTGGGCTTGATCATGGAAACGAAGACCAAGGCCAAAGCCACCAGTCCAACCCCGAAGCCAAGCCCCAAGGAGACGGTGATGTCTGCAATGGCGGTATGCTCGGTCCCTAGATCGTCAATGATAGCGGCGAGGAAGATGAGCCAGCCGAAGAACTGCCCCACGCCCCCCAAGGGGGTGATCAAGGCCAGGGCGGAACCGAGGAGGAAGAGCACGATGGCGAATGTGAACGCCGAATCGCCTTCATGGATGAAGTCGGTCATGATCATCTCTGAGCTCGTGTCACCGAAGGGGCTTTCGATGTGAGTGACGGTCCAGGGCAGAAGGATGCACATCACCCCGAGAAGCCCTCCTACGATGGCCAGCAAATTGATCTTCATTTTCGCTCGGATGCTCTACACATCCATCTGATATTCAATTCTGCTCTATGATTATCAGGGACAGTGGCACGTGTTGATGCAGATCTTCCACCGATAATCAATTAGAAAAAAACATAACCACCTTACCCCCTCTGACCAGATAACCCGGTGCAAAATGTCCAGGCCTCCAGGAATGTCCCGCTCATTCGTGCTCATTCTGCTCGGCATGATGCTGCTCACGGCCACGTTCGCGGCCCTTCCCGTGGAGGCGGATGCTCAGAGCAGGACCGAGGTCGTTTCCGAGCCCCTGAGTTCGCAGCCCTACGACGTGTACGGCGCGAGATATCACCTGATGACCGAGCAGGATATGCTCACCCTGCGGGAGAAGGTCGGAGTGAGGCAGATCGGCGTAGACTACAATGCGATCATCGATGGCCACGGCACCGGCCTGGCGCCCCCCACGGAACAAGAGTGGCAAGAGATGGTCGGGACGCAGAAGGTGTTCGACCAGGACCAGTCGGAGCCACCCACGTTGCCGATGTCCTATGACATTTCCCTCCAACCTTACTTCCCCAAGGTCGGCGACCAAGGGAGCCAAGGGTCTTGCGGTGCCTGGGCCTCCACTTACTATTGCTACGGATACCTGGAAGCCAAGGACAATGATTGGACCGACGCGAAGGCAGGGACGAACCTGTCCCACCTCATGAGCCCCGCTTGGACCTTCAACCGGGTAAACTCTGGAGGCACAGCCGGCTCATGGATGGCCAATAATTTCCAGGTGATAATCGAATGGGGCGTGCCCTCCTTGGCCACCATGCCATACGACGACGGGGACGCCCTTGGCTGGGGGGGACCGGCCGCCTACAGGGAGGCGCCCCTGCACCGCGCCTCATCCTTCAGCACCGATTACTACGTCAATGGGAACACAGCCATCAACGAGATCAAATCATCGATCTCATCTAACATTCCAGTGTCATTCGCCCTCGACGCCTACGAATACTCGGGCAACCTGGGCGACAACATCCTGACGGCCTCTGAGTACTCCTCCACCACATACAATCACGCCAATGCCTTCGTGGGCTACGATGACAACATAAGCGCCGGCACGGAGCATGGCGCGTTCAAGGTGGTGAACTCCTGGGGCAGCGGCTTCGGGGTGGGAGGATACTACTGGCTCACATATGACGCAGTG
>JAJRAN010000026.1 GCA_028682915.1 Methanomassiliicoccales archaeon
TGCATGCAGTTCTTCCTCGACCACGAAGAGGCCAAAGGAGCGGTGGAGGGGCTGCTGGGATCGATGGGCACCATCACCAAGGACGAGAGGGTCCACACCCGCCAGGTTAAGACCATGCGCCCCCCTATCCCCATGATCTGGCGTTACTTCTTCAAGCCGAAGAATAAGGTGGAGTGGCAAGGCCGCACCGACCTGTCCAGCGATGATATCATGGTGCAAATGGCCATGCACATCAACTCCGACGTGCCGGGCGCGCTCTGCGTCTCCAGCGGCAAGGACATGGCGGTGTTCAAGGGCAACGGCTACTCCCACGAGATATCCAAGTTCTACGACCTCGGGCGCTACTCAGGGAAGATGTGGCTGTCCCACTCGCGCTTCCCCACCAATTCACCCGCCTGGTGGGGCGGCGCACATCCCCTAAGCATCCTGGACTGGGCGGTCTGCCATAACGGGGAGATCACCTCCTACGGCGTGAACCGCAAGTTCGTGGAGATGGCCGGCTATCGCTGCTCCGTGCTCACCGACACCGAGGTGGTGACCTACACCTGGGACCTGCTGGTGCGGAAGCACGGCCTTCCAATCCCCGCGGCCGCCTTCACCATGGCCCCCTGGTACCACGAGGACATCCTGCGCCTGGACCCGGAGAGCGCCCGCCTGGCCACCTGGCTGAGGCTGACGTACAAGGAGGCGTTGCTCAACGGCCCGTTCAGCATCATCGTGGGCCGCAGCGAGCCCGAGGTGACGCTGATCGCCCTCGCCGACCGGAAGAAGCTCAGGCCATTGCTCTGCGGCCGCTCCTCGGACGGCAGGACGGCGTACGTCGCCAGCGAGGAGTGCGCGGTCCGGGTGGTCGAGCCGGAGGCTGAGACCTGGACGCCGAACGCGGGCAATCCGATGATAGCCAAGGTGGGAAAGGGCATAATCCGCACCGGGACCGAGCACCCGTTCGTGGGGGTGGGGTGATAGCCACGCTCGCCGCGACCAAGAGGCGCATGGAGCTGGAGGCCCCCGACCGCTTCCGCCCGGTGGTGGACCACGATCTGTGCCGCAAATGCAAGAAGTGCGTGACCGAGTGCTCCTTCCGCGCCCTGGAGTTCGTCGACGGGGCGGTGAAGCCCATCGGCGGATGCGTGGCCTGCGGACGCTGCATCAACGTCTGCCCGGCGCATTGCATCGAGGTCCGCCAGATCCAGTCCATGTTCCCGCCTCACGCCAACTTCAACGAGCACGTCCGACGCGGCATAATGTCGCAGGCCACCACTGGCGGCGTCTTGCTCACCTCCTGCGGCACCGACATCCCCTATCCCGTCATGTTCGACGAGATGCTCCTGGACGCGGCACAGGTCACCAACCCGGCCATCGACCCGCTGCGGGAGACGGTGGAGACCGCCACCTTCGTTGGAGGGCGCAAGGGCTTCCTCGAGGTTAAGGAGAGCGGCCGCCTCTACATGGAGAAGGAGCCAGGCCCGATGGTGGCCATGGACATGCCCATCATGATCGGGCACATCTCGCTCGGCTCGGTATCGTACAACGCGCAGAAGGCGCTGTTCGCGGCCGCCAAGGAGCTCAACATCCTAGCTGGATCGGGCGAGGGCGGGCTGCACAAGGATTTCAACATCTACTCGCAGAACGTGGTGAGCGAGGTCGCCTCCGGCAGGTTCGGGGTGACCGGAGATTACCTGAAGCGCACCGCGGCGGTGGAGATCAAGATTGGCCAGGGCGCCAAGCCCGGCCATGGGGGCCACCTCCCTGGGGAGAAGGTCAGCGCGCTGATATCGCAGACCAGGATGATACCCCTGGGAACGGACGCGCTCTCCCCTTACCCGCACCATGACATCTATTCCATCGAGGACCTGCAGCAGCTCATCTCAGTGGTCAAGGAGGCCACGGAGTACAAGGTGCCGATCGGGGTGAAGATCGCGGCCGTGCACAACGTCGGCGCCATCGCCTCCGGCATCGTCCGGGCGGGCGCGGACTTCATCACCATCGACGGTTTCCGTGGGGGGACTGGCTCCACCCCGCGCATCATCCGCGACCACGTCGGCCTGCCCATAGAGGTCGCCATCTCCGTGGTCGACCAGCGCCTCACCAAGGAGGGATTGAGGAACAGGGTCACGGTCTTCGCCGGGGGGAGCATCCGCTCCTCCGCGGACATGATCAAGGCAATAGCCCTGGGAGCGGACGCGGTCATGGTCTGCACCGCCGCCTTGGTGGCCATGGGCTGCCGGGTGTGCCAGCAGTGCCATAGGGGCGTGTGCTCCTGGGGCATCGCCACCCAGAGGGAGGAGCTGGTCGCCCGGCTCGACCCCGAGGTGGGCGCCGCGCGCGTGGTCCGCCTCCTCCGCTCCTGGAACGAGGAGCTGAAGGAGATACTGGGGGCGATGGGCATCGACTCGGTGGAGAGCCTGGTGGGGAACCGCGACCGCCTGCGCTACTTCGGCCCGAACTCCAAGATCGCCGAGATCATGGGCGTCAAGCACGTGGGGGAGGGCTGGGGATGACGGCCTTCGACGTCTGGGGCGAGAGGAAGAGGGCCGAGGCCTTCGACCCCGCCACCGCCATCGAGAGGAAGGACGGCTGCGTGGTGATCCACGCCGACCGCCGGGACCATGAGGGCAGGCTCGTGCACTACAAGGTCCTTAACCAGCTCATACGTCAGATAATGGCGGAGGGGGAGAGGCATATCATATTGGAGGGCGTGATGGGGCACCGCTACATCGCCTCCACCGCCAACCGCAAGGACGTCTACATCGAGATCCGAGGCACGCCAGGCAACAACCTCGGGGCGTTCCTGGACGGGCCGACCATCGAGGTCTTCGGCAATGCCCAGGACATGACCGGGAACACCATGAACTCCGGCAAGATCGTCGTGCACGGCAACGCCTGGGACGTCACCGGCCTCGCGGCGCGCGGGGGGACGCTGCTCATCAAGGGCAACACCGGGTACAGGGTCGGCATCCACATGAAGGAGTTCGGGGGGACGAGGCCCGCCATGGTCATCGGGGGGACGTCCAAGGATTACCTGGGGGAGTACATGGCCGGGGGGACGATAATCGTGCTCGACCTCGACTGCCAGGACGACCGTTCCCCGGTCGGCATGCATCTGGGCGCGGGCATCCATGGCGGCAAGATCTTCATCCGGGGCAAGGTGGAGGCGCACCAGCTCGGCCCGGGCGCGGTCATGGACCAGGTGGATGGGGAGGACGCCCCGGAGCTGGAGGCCCTGATCGCCGAGTTCGAGCAGGCGTTCGGGTCCAGCGTGCCTCGCTACTGGGAGGAATGGGTGAAGGTGTCCCCCGCCTCGTCGAGGCCTTTCTCCGGGCATTACGACCCCACTTCGGTGTGATCAGACCTCAGGGAAGCGCATCACGCTCTCCAGCACGATGCGGAGCTCGAGGTCCTCCAGTCCCAAGGGGACGATGTCCCGGGCGATCGTCTCCTCCAGGGAGCGGTTGTCCTTGGCGTTGAGGCGGATCATTATCCTCCGGGAGCCGCTGACCTGGAGCACTTCCAGCACGCCAGGCACGTCGGCCAGGGCGCGCAGGCCGTCCGGGCTCGCGCCCTCGGCAAGATTGGCCATGAGCACTCCCTCCACCTTCATGCCCATGCGCTCGGCGCTGACCAGGGCGATGTAGCCGAGTATGACCTTGTCGTCCTCCATCCGGCGGATGCGGTCGCGGATGGTGGAGGGCGATCGGCGCATCCTCTGCGCCACCTCATTGTAGGTCATCTTGCCGTCGGTCATGAGGAGCCTCAGGATCCTCTTGTTCATCTCGTCGATCCGGACCATGAGCTTCCCCCTTCAGGGACAACAATGATCTGGAGGGTTAAAATTGCTATGCTCGTTTCCGCCCGTTCTGCGGAGAATCTGCCGATGGCCACGTTTCCAGCAATCTTCAGGCTCAAAGGCCGTCGATCTTGATGGTCTTCTTCAGGAAGGCGCATCCCTCGCACGGTATGCTGACCACGCACTTCTCACCGCTAGGAATGCCTTTGAGCGCGCAGAGTATGGCGTTGTCCAGGGGTTTGAATGGTTGCTTCCTGCCGTTCGCCCTAAGGACGGAGAGCTCGGCGTCGGAGGACGGTTTCCCACAGGCGCAGCCCCTCTCCACATACTTCATGCACTTCGCCGCCTCCTTATCGGTGCAGGCATCGCACCTAGTCCCTATCTTGGATAATGGGCCGAAGAGATTGGCCAGGGGGTCGAAGACATAGATTCTCTGCTCCTTACCGAGGGCGATGAATATGGTGTAGGGGTTGCTGGGGGCGATCAGCTCCATCCTGGTCCCCCGGACCTTCCTCTCCTCCGCCACGGTCCAGAAGTCACGAAGGTGGTTGTTGAGCTGATAGACCAGCTGGTGGTAGTCTAGCTTCAGCCGGTCGGCGAGGCCCTGCTTCGACACCGGCCCATCCAGGGCTGCTCGGTAGAGGGCGCGCAGTATCTCCTTCCTCAGCGGGTGGTTTACAATGCTCGAGTAGGTGACGGGATCGATATAGGCGATCTCGATCCTGCAGCCTGATGAGGCGATCACATTGCTTGATTGTGGACTATAATATTTAACAGTGATACCGCGCAGGTGAGCCTTCGGGGCCATCTGAGCGATGACTAAGGATTGCTATAGTTTAAAGTCAAATATTGTACTTTTTCGCAATCTGGCACGGATAACTTTTTTTGCATCGACATCGCTCCTAGGGAGTTGGGGGTCAAGTTGAGCGACGGAAGCAAGAAGCTGTCCTTCCTGAACCGGTTCCTCACGGTCTGGATATTCCTGGCTATCGGTCTTGGTATACTGCTTGGGGCCTTCGTTCCTGGCATCTCCGATTGGCTGAACTCGCTCAGCGTGGGGACGACGTCGATCCCCATCGCCGTCGGCCTGATCTTGATGATGTGGCCCCCGCTCTCCAAGGTCCGATACGAGGAGCTGAGGGGGATTGCCAGGCAGCCCGAGGCCAAGAGGATGTTCACGGTCTCGCTCACCCTCAACTATCTTGTCGGGCCGATCCTGATGTTCTTCCTGGCCTGGATATTCCTGCCCGATCAGCCAGAGTTCCGCATCGGGCTCATCCTCACCGGGGTGGCCCGCTGCATCGCTATGGTCATCGTATGGAACTCGCTTGCGGAGGGGGATTCGGAGTATGCGGCATTGCTTGTGGCGCTCAACTCCGTGTTCCAGATCATATTGTATGCGTTCTACGCCTACTTCCTGATAGCTGTCGCCTCCGAATGGATATCGGCCGGGTCGGGACAGGAGGTCGACATCAGCATGTGGGACGTGGCGCAGAGCGTCCTCATCTACCTAGGGATACCTTTCCTCTTGGGCGTTATCACCAGGTACACCCTCCTGCCTCGGAAGGGGGCGGATTGGTACGAGAACCGGTTCCTTCCGGCTTTCGGCAAGATCTCCCTGCTGGCCCTCCTTTTCACCATCGTGGTCATGTTCTCCCTCAAGGGCGAGTACATCCTCCAGCAGCCATGGGACGTGGTGGCGATCGCCATCCCGCTCGTCTGCTACTTCCTGATCATGTTCTTCCTCTCCTTCGGGCTGTCGATAAGGCTCAAGTTCGATTACCCACATGCCACCGCGCAGAGCTTCACCGCGGCCAGCAACAACTTCGAGCTGGCCATCGCCGTCGCAATAGGGGTCTTCGGTATCGAGTCGTTGGTGGCGTTCGCGGCGGTGATCGGGCCGCTGATCGAGGTCCCCGTCCTGATATCTCTGGTCAACGTGGCGTTCTGGATCCGCAAGAGGTACTACGCTCCCGATGGAAAGGTCCTGCCTCGCGCGGCCACAAGGACAAAGCAAGAATAAGAGAGAAGGAGAAAGTGGTTTGCGCTCAGGCGCCCCTGGCGCCTCGGACGGAGCTCACGGCGTGCGCCGCCCCGGACACCCCGCCGAAGACCAGCACCGAGACGATGAACACGGCGATGTTCTGGTAGATGTCGTAGTCGCCGGCGTACTGCAGCAGCCAGACCACCAGGAACACCAGCCAGGCCACCCCGGCGATGATGGACACGACGTCCGCCCCGGTGGTCTTGTGCTTGCTCTCCTCTCCGGCGAACTTCATCCCGAAGGGCACCCAGATCACCACGTTGAGGGCCACGAAGCACATGACCGACAGGATGATGATGGCGATGTTCTCGTAGGCGTTGTAGCCGCCGGCGTAGAAGGCCAGCCAGAGTATGAAGAAGCTCAGCCAGGACAATGCGCTGATGACGGATACAGATACCCGCCAGGCCATGCCCAGGCTGTTCATCTTCTTGAGCGTCTCGATGTCGCATTCCTCGTTGTTGTGACTCATCTCTTTCACCTCGGGCGCATTTCGCGCCTTGATGAGCTATGCTGTGGTCACGATACTTGAGAGGAATGAGCACATGTGACCGAGATCTGACCACGTGCCGAGCTGAACGCAGGATATGCCGGCCCAATCGGCAGGAAGCCAATGGACCTGGTGGGTGGGGATCGACTATCTCTTCCTCACCAACATGATGCCGTCCCGGACCGTAAGGAGTACCCTGTCCACGCGCTCGTCCTTGGCCAGCTTGCGATTCATGGCATGGATCGCCCTGGCATCCCTGCTCTTGGGATCGAGCACCTCGCCCTTCCAAAGCATGTTATCGAAGGCCATCAGGCCGCCGGGCCTTAGGATCCTCAGCACCCCCTCGTAATAGGCTTCGTAGGAGGACTTGTCCGCGTCGATGAACGCCATGTCGATGGGGCCCTCGACCCGACCAAGGGTATCCCTGGCATCCCCATGGATGATGGTTATCTTCCCCCCGTAGTCAACCTTGTCGAAGTACTTCTGGGCCACCCGGGCGTGGCTCTCGTCGGACTCCAGGGTGATCATCCGGCCATCATCAGGCAATGCCGAGGCCATCATCAGGGCGGAATAGCCAGTGAAAGTGCCTATCTCCAGGACGCTCCTCGAGCCGGAGATGGCCACCAGCATCCTCAGGAACGAGCCCTCGACCTTACCTACCTGCATTCCTGGGTTGTCGCACTTGGCGTAAGTCTCCTTGCGCAGGTCCTCGAACACCTTGTCCACCTTGCCAGTGTGCTTATCGGCATAATCCTCGATGCCTGCCTTCACGAATCGCATGACCGACCCCCGAACGTCATCGGTCTCCGTCCTGAATTACTTTGCAAAGGCCCTTCGCCTCCACCCGAGGTCTATATTTCCACATGGACCGATTAGGTGGCGGGAGATATGAGAGAGTTCGTCCTCTACTCGCGGTCCGGCCGCACCGACGGTAGGTTCGATAGCCTTCATGGCGCCGGAAGGCTGGATGTGGTGTACCAGTGCGCGCTTATGGCCCTGCACCGATCCCACGCCCTCAGGCAGGACGTGGTGTTCCGAGCGCTGCTGAACGGTCCCCCGGACCCGCCCAAGGAGCTGATCATAGAGGGCGCGAAGCTCCGCGACGCTCCCATGGACGAACGTGGCTGGGAGGGCTTGCTGAGAGGGGTGCTCTCGGGAAGGCCTCATCCAGGCATCGAGCTGAGGAGGGGGAGCCTGCAGGCGCTGACAAGGGAGAGGGACGACGTCTTCGTCCTGGAGAAGGGCGGCGAGGACATCCGCACCGTCGAGCTGGGCCAGGATCCCATGTTCGTGATCGGGGACCAGGTCGGCCTCCCCAAGAAGGAGGAGGAGTTCATCCTCCGCCGCGGCCGCAAGGTCTCGCTGGGTGGAAAGGAGTATCTGGCGGCGCAGTGCGTGTGCATCATCAACTACGTCCTGGACCTGAGAGAGGCGCAATGTTGACTATCCCCCCGGGCAGTAATGGGCCCATGGATGGGCGATTTGGCTGCCTCCGGGGCCGGAGGCCGATCTGATGCCGAGGCCGACGAAGGTCCTAGTATTGGAATGCATCCCGCACTGCCATGGCCGGGACGAAGGCTTGGTCCTGTATCATTTCCTGCGCATGAAGATGCCCAGCAGCGTGCGCTACAAGGTGCTCAAGGGCAAGAAGGACCTGATCCGCACCCTGGAAAGGACGGCGCCCGACTACCGCATGGTGCATTTCTCCTCGCATGGGCATAAGGAGGGCTACTTCTCCCTGGTGCAGGGTTTCCTAGAGGCGGAGGAGTTCCCCAAGAACTGCTTCAAGGGCAGCGAGGTCACCTTCTCCTCGTGCGAGGTCGGCCGCTCCGGGTTCATGGACAGGCTCAGGGAGCAGACGGGGATGAGCAAGGCGATAGCGCCGATGAACGACGTGGTCTACATCGACGCGGCGATGTTCTACCTGCATTACTACTACTTCCGCTGCCACAAGAGGTACTCGGCGCTGAACTCCTTCCTGCGCACCGATGACAAGCTGAGCGACAAGATGAAGGGCGGGTTCAGGTTCTTCGAGTGGCTGAGGCCCTGAGTACCCGAATGATCCTCAAAGGCTCATGCGCCTTGCTTCTTCTTGCTGCGGTGCCAGGTGATGGCCATGAGGAATAGGCCCAGGCCGACGAAGATGAGCGCCATCAGGTAACCTTGTGTCTGCGAATCCATGATGCCGTAATCGCTCCTTGGTTATACTATTTTTCGCCGCAGCACCAATGCCAGCCAAGACAGCGGTGATCGGTCACTTGAGGTTCTCGGGGTTGAGGCCTTTCAGCTCGTCGAGCACGAAGATGCCGTCCTTGCGCACCAGCACGTCGTCGAAGTACATCTCCCCTCCGCCCCAATCCTTGGTCTGGATCAGCACCATGTCCCAGTGCACCGAGGACTTGTTGCCGTTGAACGCCTCGTCGTAGGAGTTGCCGGGCGTGAAGTGGATCGAGCCCGAGATCTTCTCGTCGAAGAGGGTGTCGAGCATGGGCTTGGTGACGTAGGGGTTCAGGCCGATGGCGAACTCCCCCACGTAGCGGGCCCCTTCGTCCGCATCCAGGATATGGTTCATGGCCTTGTTGTCCGAGGACGTCGCCTCCACGATCCTGCCGTCATTGAACCTGAGGCGCATGTTCTCGAAGACCTTGCCGTCGTAGAGGGTCTTGGTGTTGTACTGCAGGATGCCATTGACCGACTCCTTCACCGGGGCTGTGTAAACCTCCCCATCGGGGATGTTCTTGTCCCCGTCGCACTTGACGACGGGGATGCCTCTGATGGAGAAACGGAGGTCCGTTCCAGGCGCGACCAGCCTGACCTTGTCCGTCCGGCTCATTAGCTTGACCAGGGAGTCCATGGCCCTCGACATCTTGTCATAGTCGAGGGTGCAGGTGTTGAAGTAGAAGTCCTCGAAGGCCTCGGTGGACATCTCCGCGGACTGCGCCATGGAGGGGGTGGGCCAGCGCAGTACCACCCAGTGGGTCTTGGGCACCCTCCACTCCGAATGCACCTGATGCCACCAATGCTTGCGATAGAGGTCCATCTTGTCCGCGGGCACGTCCGAGTTCTCCGTCATGTTGCTCGTGCCCCTCATGCCGATGTAGGCCTGGGCCTTCTTCATCTTGGCCAGCTCGATCTCGCCGATGAGCTTCATGGTGGCCTCGTCCGCGCCTTTGATGAACTGCCTTATGAAGCGGGGGGATTTCTGGGAGACGAGGGGTATCCCGCCGACGGAGTAGACCTTCTGGACCAGGACCTCCACCATTTCCACTGGGATGTCGAAAGCCTCGATGTAGACGACCTCACCCTTCTTCAGCTTGGTGGAATGGTCGATGAGGGTGTTCGCCAGCTTGAGGAACCTCGGGTCTTGCATGCGTAAGGCCAAGGCGCATGGCTCTATTTATTGTTAGGCGAGCCGCTCGAAGCGGAACGATGCTTCCTTCTCCCCGTTGGAGAAAGTTAAGATATGGTCGGCCCTACATTCCCAGAGGGGAGAAGATGAAAAGGATAGGATGGTTCACCACCGCCCGAGGCCCAGGCTCGTTCAACCTGTTCAGTACCATGATATCGAGGCTGGAGAGCGGGGAGATCAAGGCCAAGCTGGCCTTCGTCTTCATCAACCGTGACGTTAAGGGCAACCCCTACCGGACCAAGATAATCGACATGGCCAGGGAGAGGGGGATACCCGTGATCGTCTTCCCCTCGGACACCTTCGAGCCCGAGCTCAAGGAGCGCGACATCGCGGCCTGGAGGGACGAGTATGGGAAGGGCTTGCGCGAGCGCATCTCCCCTTACGAAATGGACTTCGGGGTCCTGGCTGGCTACATGCTCATCTTCGACCCCCGGACCTGTCGGAAGGCCGTCCTGATCAACCTGCACCCTGCGCTGCCGGACACGTACAAGGGTACCTGGGAGGAGATCGTCGGCCAGGTGGTCGACAACGGCGATGCGAGCTATGGCTCTACGGTTCATCTCTGCACCCCGGAGCTGGACCGGGGGGCGCCCATCGCCTACGACTCCTTCCCCCTGAGCGATCTGAGGGAGCGCTTCCCCGCCAGGGAGCAATTGATCAAGGAGGTCAGGGCCCGGGAGCTGAAGAGGGAGGCCTACCTTCTCATGGAGACTCTGAGGATGCTGGTCGAGGGCCAGATACGAGTTACGCACGGCAGGCTCCTGGACAGCGAGGGGAGATCGATCGCCGAGCCCCCCTGCCTTGCCTCCGAGATCGACACGATGATCAAGGAAGGATGAGCTGGAATCGAGGTCGGGGCGGCGCTCGTTAACTCCTGAAGATCCTATCCCGACCCGCTCTCCTCATCCTTGTCCGAGAGGCCCCTTACGATGCTGGACGTGACCCGCCTGTACGCCGTCTTGTACGCGTCCCAAAGGAAATAGGTCAACAGGACCGCCAGCAGGATCAAGGCGATGAATGGAAGGAATCCGATTCCCTCCACCTGTGGCAGGAAAGGAAGGAAAAGGAGGAAGAGAAGCAAGGCGAGGAATGCCTCTCCCAGGTCCTTGAAGACCCGTCCCGCGGCGCTGCGCCGGCGATTCATGTTGCCTGAGGCAGGATAGACCACGCTGGCCAAAATGCGGGAGAGCTTCTTCAGCCTCACCACCAGGATGAAGATCAGAGGCAGGGTGAGGATCAACCCGATGAAGAAGGCGAGCAACGAAGGCACCACCCCCAGGTCGGCACCGATATCCCCTATCCACCCCTCCAGGACGGCGAGCACGTTGACCGCGATGAGCACGCCAGCGATCAGCACCAGGTCGATTATTATGTAGAGCAGCTCCCTCCTGACCTCCTTCCTGACCTCGGGCCGCGAAGGCTCCTTGACCACCAGATCCCGTGGGCTTTCCGCACCTCTGTCCATGTCCTTTCGCACGTCCTTAGGGAATGCCCTCTTGACGCCTTCGAAAAGGCGGGGAGCCCCCCGGGAGATGAAGGGCATGCAGATGAGGGTCACCAGCGCCGCCCCCACCACCGCGGAGTAGATGTACTGGTCGATCAGCCCACCGTCCAGAGCGATCGCTGCCACGATGAAGGAGAACTCGCCCATGGCCACCAGGCTGGTCGCGATGTAGAGGCAGGAGCGGGAATTGAAGTTCGCCAGATAGCAGGCGGAGGAGATGAACACCAGCTTGCCCACGATGAAGAAAGCTGCGATCACCAACGTCAGAGCCAACCCCTCCAGGAAGAGGGAGGGGTTGAAGGCAAAACCGACCGAGATGAAGAAGGTGGCGATGAAGAGCTCCTTCATCGGCTCGACCCTCGTACAGACCGTGGCCGCGCAGGTCGACTGCGAGATGATGATGCCGATGAGGAAGGCTCCCACGGCGACGGAGAGCCCAATCAGGCTGGAGATGAGGGCCATCCCGAAGGCCAGGGCCAGGGAGACCAGGAGCAGGACCTCGTCGGTGTAGTGAGCCCGGATCCAGTCCAGGATCCTGGGGATGACCGCTATTCCGAGAAGGATGGTCATGGCGATGAAGAGGATGATGCCGACAAGCATCTCCAAGCTGGAGCTGAAGATGGTGTTGTTGGTCTCTGAGAGTATCGGGGCGGCGAAGGAGATGACGATGACCAGGATGATGTCCTCCATGACCAAGATGCCCGTGATCGCCCTCTTCTCGTTGATGGTGAGGTGCTTGCTACTGGGCATGATGGTCAGGATGGCGGCGGTGCTGGCGACGGACATAATTATGCCGACGAAGACCGCCTGGCCGGGGGACAGACCGAAGGCGATGGCCAAGGAGTATCCGACCAGCATCATCATGGTCATCTCCGCGACGGCGATGACCAGCGCCAACGAGGCCACTTTCCTCAAGCCTCGCAGGTTCAGCTCTATGCCGATGAAGAACATCAGAAGGATGATCCCCATGCTGGAGAAGACCCTGAGGATCTCCTCGCTCATGATGTACTCAGGGAAAATGTAAGGGCCGAGGAGCACCCCGGCGAGGATGTAGCCGATGATGGTGGGCATCTTGAGCCGGCTCAGCACCAAGGTGCAGACGCTGGCCACGACCAACATCATGGTGATGTCCACAAGGATCTGCCATTCCGACGCCAAACCTCAACCTCTCGTTCATCTATTTTTTGTTGGCCATCTTATTTAATGTTTTAGGGGTGAGGGCTCGAAAAGGAAGCCAACGAAGCATATGGCCGCGTTACCTATGGTATCTCCTTCTCCCTGAAGGCCCACGCTCCAATTATCAGGAAAACGGCGGCCAAAGCCGCCAACACCAAGGCAGCGACGCCTGCGTCCCCGGAGAACTGCGTTATGTTGCCATAAGGGATCAGATGGCTTCCGATCACCTTAATATAGTAGCTGATGGTGTATTGCCCTATCGCCCCTGGCAGGGAGCCCACGAGAGCCTCCCAGACGAACACGTATAGCAGGCCAAGATAGATGGGCTGCCGGAACACCACTCCCAACAACAGGAAGAGGGAGGAGTAGACGAATGAGCCGATGACCAGGAGCAGGGCGTAGGAGAGCAGCAATTCCACCGCTTCGCCATCGACGCTGGTCGTGAGGAAGAAGCTGGCCCATCCTACGGACTCGATTATGACCAGCATCACGGATAGTACCACGCAAAGGGATAGGTAGTAACCGATGTAAGCCACGCGCCTGTCCATGGGCGAGGTCACCACCTGGGTGATGCTCCGGTCATCGATCTCGTTCCGTATCATCGACGCCCCATAGATCAGGCTCATGATGGGGAGCAGGAAGGAGAGTATTAGGGTGTTGATCAAGGTGCTCCCCTCGTCGATGGTCCCGCTGCCTTCGCTGGCCACGTAGAGCATGACCACGGCCACCAGGGCGGCCATTAGCGCCACGATGACCCATCGGCGGTTGAGGAGGAGCTTCTTGGAGGAGAAGGTTACCAACGCCCGAAGGCCGACGAGGTGGAATCCAAGCTCCATCGTCACCACCCCGCCAGATACTTGAACAGGGACTCGAGGTCGTCGTCGAGGCTCCTCATACTCTCTATCTGGCATCCGGTCTCGGCGATCAATTCAGGCATGGAATCGAAGAGCTCGTCGGGCCTGGAGACCTCGACGGTGATGGCCGACCTGTCGCTCCACAGCTGCACCGATACCGTGTAGGGCTTGTCCACTAGGCTCTTGGCCAGGTCGACGAGGCCCTTCCCTTGGATGACGATGTGGTGGGGGTGGTCGCTCATCAGGTCCCGTATCTCGGAAATGTCCCCGGAGGCCACCGCCCGCCCCTTGTATAAGAGGGCCACGTCATGCGTCATCCGCTCCACCTCGAAGAGGACGTGGGAGGAGACGATGATATCGTGGCCGTGCTCGCGGTTCAGGCCTTTGATCATATCGATGAGCTCCTTCCTCACCACCGGGTCGGTCCCGCTCAGCGGCTCATCCAGGAGCAGGAGCTTGGGATCATGGAGGATCGAGCCGGCGATCTTCATGCGCTGCTTCATCCCCTTGCTGTATCCCCCCATGCGCCGATCTGATGCCTCCGTCATCCCGACCAGCTTCAGGACCTCGGACGACCTCTTAGCGAGCGTCTGCCCGCTCATTCCATGCAGTCCGCCGACGAATCGAAGGAAATCGGTCCCGGTCAGGTCCATGGGCAGGAACTCGTAATCGGGGCAGAACCCTATGTCCTTCAGCTGGCTCTGGTTCTTCCAGGGGGATCTGCCCATCACCAACATGCTCCCTATGTTGACCTTGATCGTGCCCACGAGCAGTTTGAAGAAGGTGCTCTTGCCTGCCCCGTTCGGACCGACGATGCCAGTGATCCCGCTCCTCACCTCGATGTTGAAGTTGTTCAGACCGATGACGCTGCCGTACCACTTGGAAACATCCTTGGCGATGACGATCGGGTCGCTCATTTCCCCACCCCCTTCCTCAGGATCCGCCAGTAGACGAGGATTAGCGGCGGGATGGTGAATGCGAAGATAGCCGCGCCGAAAAGCCAGGTGTCCACCTGCTCTGGCAGGCCGAGGCCGAAGATTACGTTCATGGACATTGCCAGGACGCTGCCAGGGTCCAGGAGCTGCCAGTTGGCGTCGAATTGGACGAAGATGCCGGAAATGATGCCGAGCACGAACAGGGCCATGAACGTGCCCACTGCGGCGTACGTGCGCCTGGAAGTGAGTGAGGAGACCATCAGGCCGATGGGGATGAGGAAGAACGTCGCCCATATTCCTGCTACCACCGTCTCCAGGATGACCTTGGCGCTGGAGAGGTAATCGGGCCCGGACTGAGTGGCGGTGACCGCGATCGCTAGGATGATCGGGGGGAAGAGGCCGAAGATCGCCAGGGTGATGAAGGCGCCCGTCAGTTTGCCCAGAAGATAGCCCTCGGGCCTCAGGGCGCGGGAGAGATAGAGCACCAGGGAGTTGCTGCGCGAGTCCTCGGCCAGGAGATCGGAGCAGACCATGGAGACCAGGATGACCATGAAGATGTAGAACAGGCCGTTGTTCATCTGGCTGGCCATCAGCTCCGGGGTGAGGGACTCGTGCGGCGTGATGGAGGTGAAGATGATGTTGAGGGCGAAGGCCAGGAAGGTGCCGACGATCAGCACCGCCAGGAACCATTTGGACCTGAGGTTGTGACGGAGGATGGAATCGGCGATGACCAGGAAGCGGCGGGCGTGCTTGCTCCTCTGGCCATCCCAAGGCCTGTACTCTATGGGGTTGAGGCCCATCAGCGCGCCTCCTTCACCGCTTCGATGAACACGTCCTCCAAGGTGAAGCGGTCGGGCAGGTAGGATCGAATCTGGACCCCGGCCTGATGCGCCATCTCGAAGATGCTGGCGCTTCCCCCGGTGTTCACTAGCACCACGGTGACCTGCTTGAACTCCTCCGAGGTGGACAGCACCTCATGCTCGCCAGAGAGCATGGTGATGAAGCGGCCGAGCGCCTCGGTCTGTCCCCTGACGACCACTCGCTTCCTCTCGGACCCCTGGGATAGGAGGGACTCGATCCCGCCTTGGGTGATGGCCTTCCCGTTGGAGATGATGACGACGTCCTTGCACACCCTCTCCACATCGTGCAGGATGTGGGACGAGAGCAGGATGGATTTGTCCGTCGCGGCTATTCTTCCGATCAGGTCCAGCATCTCCTCCCTGCCTTGGGGGTCCATGCCGCTGGTCGGCTCGTCCAGGAAGATGATGCTGGGGTCGTGGACGATGGCCTGCGC
>JAJRAN010000113.1 GCA_028682915.1 Methanomassiliicoccales archaeon
TCCGCCACCACGCAGGAGAAGCCCGCCTGAAGAAGAGCTCGCGGCGCGTGCTCCCTGCTCGATCCGCAGCCGAAGTTGCGCCCCGCGACGATGATGTCCCCTTTCGACACCTTGGCGGCCATCCCCGGCCGGACCTTCTCGAAGGCGAAGGTCCCCAACCGGTCGTTCAGGTCGGATAGCAGCCTCTCCGCCGGTATTATCTGGTCGGTGTCCACGTGGTCGCCGAAGCGCCAGACCCTTCCTCTTAGCTGATCCTTCATGGCTCATCCCTCCATGGAGACCGGTGCGACAATCCTTCCCGCGATGGCGCTAGCCGCCACCACCGCTGGTGATGCGAGGTAGACCTCTGAATCCTTATGGCCCATGCGGCCGATGAAATTGCGGTTGGTGGTGGAGACGCATCTCTCTCCCTTGGCCAGGACACCCATGTGCCCCCCAAGGCAGGCGGCGCAGGTGGGGCCGGAGACGAACGCCCCAGCCCTCAGGAACTCCTCCACCAGCCCTTCCTTGATGGCCTGCTGGTAGATCCTGGTGCTGGCGGGGACCACGATCATGCGCACAGATGGCGCAACGTGCCTTCCCCGCATCACCTCGACCGCCACCCTGAGGTCCTCGATCCGCCCATTAGTGCATGAGCCCAGGAACGCCTGGTCGATCTCCACGTCCACCTCCGAGACCGGCCTGCCGTTCTCGGGCAGGTGTGGCAACGCCACCATCGGCTCAAGCTGGGTGAGGTCGTATTCCAGCTCCCGTAGGTAATGAGCGTCCTCGTCGGGCGACACGGGCTCGAATTTGCCTTTCGAGACCTTGTTGGCGAAGTCCATGCAGGCCTTGTCCGCGGGGAATATCCCGGCCTTGCCCCCGGCCTCGATCGCCATGTTGCTGATGCTCAGGCGGTCCGCGACCGGTAGGTTGGCGATGCCCCTGCCCGCGAACTCCAAGGTCTTGTAGTTCGCTCCATCGACCCCGATGTCGGTGATCATCCTTATCGCCAGATCCTTTCCCATGACGTACCGGTGCATCTTTCCGAAGAGGCTCACCTTGATGCTCTCGGGCACCTTGAACCACAGCTTGCCTTCCGCGAAAACGGCCGCGGCCTCGCTCGATCCGACGCCGGTGGCGAAGGCGTTGAGCGCGCCGTAGGTGCAGGTATGGGAGTCGGCTCCCACGATCAAGCGGCCCGGGGCCACGAACCCCTCGTCGATCATGACCTGATGGCAGACGCCCCCGCGCCCCACCTCGAAGTAATTATCGATCCTCCATTTCTTGGCGAACCGGCGCATCTCCGCCGCCTGCTCGGCCGAGGCGACGTCCTTGTTCGGGACGTAGTGATCGGGCACGAGCACCACCTTCTCCTGGTGGAGGTCGCAGCCGAGCCCCTCGAACTCCTTGAAGGCTATCGGCCCCGTGACGTCGTTGACCATGACATAGTCCACCTCCGCGTCGACGATATCGCCGGCATAGGCGTCCGCGCCCGACTTGCTGGACAGTATCTTCTCCGAGATGGTCTTACCCTTCTTCGCTGACATGATGGTCACCTCACTTGCCGATGTTCTCCTTGCCCAGGTTGCGCTTGCGCAGGTAGAGCCGGTCTATGGCCTCGATGGTGGCGTCCACGCTGGTGTTGACGATGTCCGAGCCGACGCTCTTCCCTACCGACATCACCTTTCCGTCGTCCAGCTTCATCTTGACGCTAACCTCGCATAGGGCGTCGCTCCCACCGGTGATGGCGCTCAGCCTGTACTCCTCCAGGGACACCTTGTCCTTGAGGACCGACCGTATGGCATGCATGGCGGCGTCCACCGGGCCTACGCCTATCTGCGAGCCGCGATGCACCTCGCCCTCTATCTCCAGGGCGACCACCGCGGTGGGGGTGACGTTCACGCCAGTGAAGACCGCGAACTCTTTAAGCTTTATTCTGCGCGCCTCGTCCTCCTCCATGCCCGCGGCGTGGGAGGCGAGGGCCACCAACTCGGCGTCGTCCACCTGCTTGCCGCCCTCGGCCAGCTTCTTGACCTGCTCCACCACCCTCGCCAGCTGGTCCTCGGTTATCTGGATGTCGTATTCCTTGAGCTTCTCCCTGACGGAGTGCGCGCCGGTGTGCTTGCCCATGATGATGTGCCTCTGCACCCCGACCAGCTCAGGCGAGTACGCCTCGTAGGTGCTGGGATCGCGCAGCACGCCGTGCACATGGATGCCCGATTCGTGCGCGAAGGCGTTGTTCCCCACCACCGCCTTGTTGTCCGGTACGGGGAAGTCGGTCAGCCTCGAGACCAGCTTGGAGATGGGGCCAAGCTTCCTGGTGTCAACGTTGGTCCTGACGCCGTAGAAGGCCATCAGACCGAGGATCACCTCCTCCAGCGGGGCGTTGCCCGCCCTCTCGCCCAGGCCGTTCACGCAGACATGGACCTGCCTCGCGCCAAAGCGCACGCCGGCCAGCGAGTTGGCCACCGCCAGCCCGAAGTCGTCGTGGTTGTGCATGGAGAGCGGCACCTTGGTGACCTTCATGACCTCCTTCACCAGGTACTCCATGGCCGGCGGGGACATCGTGCCCACCGTGTCCGGCATGTTTATCTTGTCCACCTTGGCCTCCTGAACGGCGATGTGCATCTCCTTGAGAAAGTCTAGCTTGGTCCGGGTGGCGTCCTCGCAGCTGAACTCCACCGTGAGGCCGTGCGACTTGGCGTACTCCACCGCCTCCACGGCACGCGACTTGACCTCCGGAGCCGTCATCTTGAGCTTGTGCTTCATGTGTATGTCGGAGGTGGCGATGAACAGGTGGACGTAATCCAATCCGCAATCGATGACCGCGTCCACGTCCTCCTTGCGGCA
>JAJRAN010000114.1 GCA_028682915.1 Methanomassiliicoccales archaeon
TGCGCCCCTCCCCTCCAGCTCCTTGCGGATGGCATCGGGCAGTCTCCTCCAGCGCCAAAGCGCATATCTGAGCCAATCCTCGGTCCAGCCCTCCTCCTCCGCCCTCTTTTTCAGATAGGCCTCCCATTCAGAGGAGTGGGAGGAACGGCCCATGACCAGCTCGAGCTCGGCCAGGTCGGAGGCGGGGCAAAGGAAGCATCCGATCCTGTCCAGCCCCCAATCGTACCAGGGGTTGTACT
Source organism: Methanomassiliicoccales archaeon (assembly GCA_028682915.1). GTDB lineage: Archaea > Thermoplasmatota > Thermoplasmata > Methanomassiliicoccales > UBA472 > JAJRAN01. The sequence continues at coordinate 240 of JAJRAN010000114.1, forward strand.
CTTCCTTCTTGGAGAAAATATACAGCCAGACATGTAACGCTGTCCAATCCTGGATAGGGGAGGCGCCCACTTGGCCCGGCGTCCACGGGTTCCTCCAGACTCTCGGCTTCTCCGAGCGCTGCTCCGACTCGTATCGCCTTTGGCCAATGAAGGAGAGCACCCCTTGGGGATAATGCTTGAGGATGGCCCTGACCGTCGGCCCCAGCTTGTTGGTCTTGCAGCACCAGCGGAAGTCCCTCCCCGGAGGCCCGAAATAATCCAGGTTTCCGAAGAAGGCGTCGGCAGGAGCGGCCTCCTCGATCAGCTGGAGTCCATGCTTCGTCGCGACCCGATGTACGTGCTCCACGGTCTCGGGGAACTCCAGGCCTGTGTCGACGAAGAAGACTGGAAGCCTCAGACCCGCATCGAGGGTGAGGAGCAGGCAGGCCAAGCTGTCCTTGCCTCCGGAGAATGAGACCATGCTCGGAAGGTCGTACTTCTCCCTTGTGCGATGGATGAACCCCACGGCCTCCTCCACCCTCCTCACCATGACATCCCTATTAGCAGCCACCGCGTCGTCCCAGGACCTAGGCTGCGAGGCTAGCGCGATTTCCTGGGGCGCAGCCTGCCAGCGCGCCTTCACCGCCATGCCCCTCTCCACCGAAAGCATCTCCTTGCCGCCCAAGCGGGCCATTCCGGTGCAGATGGCCCTGTGGTCCTCGGTGAGGACCACCACCTCGTCGCCCGGAATAATGGAAGGGTCCGCCTCCTTAACACCAGGCGCGAGAAGGTTGAGCCCTTGTAGGACGAAGGGTACCGCGTCGTCAGAGGCAATGACGAACCCCTTGCTGATGCGGCGCTGTATGGCCCTCGCCGCTCCCATTCTCCCCACGAAGGTGTAACCCCTGCCCAGGTCATAGCGCATGGTCCCCGCCACCTCCCCGTCGAGGATGACCTCATCCATGCGGTCCAGCCCCGGGATCTTGTTCATCAGGGACAGCTTGTCGTCGCGAAGCAGCGCCGCCCCGCATCCCTCTCCGAACTGGCGGTCCAGCACCTTCTTGATCAGTTCCAGGTCATGGTCGAAGGCCGGCCGCACGTCCCCCGGTGGAGTGATAAGCACCTCCCGGGTCGGTCCCCGGCAAAGGCCGCAGCTATCATCCTCCAGAACGGGCAGGTTGCATCGATGGCACCAGCGCAATTGCATCTTGCCCAGCCTGACCAAGGCCATGCCAACAGCGAGCGTCGTTTCAGTAATAAATCCTTCGAAAAAGCCCAAGCCCGACCCCATCCCGGCCTCCACGCTTCCAGAAGTAGAAATATAAGAATACGTATAGGGGCGTGAGTCCGAGTAGCATGCGCGCGACCAAGCGGGCAATGAACATAGATTATGCCATACGCGAGGTCACCGTTCCTGCCAGGGAGCTGGAGAAGAGCGGTGTTAAGGTGGTGAAGCTGAACATCGGGGATCCCAACAAGTGGGACTTCGAGACCCCTCAACACGTTCGGAACGCTCTCTGCCGCGCCGTCGAGGAATGTGACAATGGCTACACGGCCGAAGAGGGCGTGCCCGAGCTAAGAAAGGCACTGGCCGAGAAGGAGAAGAGGAAGAACAACATCGATGTCAGCCCCGACGACATCTTCATCACCAACGGCGTGAGCGAGAGCATCCTCAACATCATCGCCGCTTCTGTGGACCCGGGCGAGGAGATACTGGTCCCGGGCCCGTCCTATCCTTCCTACATAGAGTACATCAAGTACTTCGGCGGCGTGCCGGTCGCCTACAAGACCGACGAGTCCAACGACTGGCAGCCTGACATCGACGACATCCGGAAGAAGGTCACCAAGAAGACCAAGGCCTTAGTGGTGATCAACCCCAACAATCCCACTGGAGCACTATATTCCAAGAAGGTGCTGAAGGAGATGTGCGACGTGGCCGGCGAGCATGGCCTGTTCATCATGTCGGACGAGATCTACGACCTGATGACCTTCGACGGGGAGCATTACTCCCCCGCAACCCTGGCTCCCGATGTGCCGGTCATCCTGTTCAACGGCTTCTCCAAGGTCGACCTGCTTCCCGGCTGGAGGCTGGGATACAGCGTCTTCCGCGACCCCAAGGGCGAGCTGGAGGAGATAAAGGAGGGGTTCGTCAAGCAACTGCGCCTCCGCCTCTGCGCCAACTACCCATGCCAGCTTGCCGTGCTGGAGGCGTTAAACGGCCCGCAGGAGCATTGGGAGACCACCAAGCAGAAGCTTCGTGTCCGGGGAGAGTTCGCCTACAAGCGCCTCAACGAGATCGAGGGCATAAGCACCACCAAGCCCAAGGGGGCGTTCTACATCTTCCCCAAGATCCTCTCCAAGAAATGGAGGACGGACAAGGAGTTCGTCTTGGACGTCCTGTACAATACCCATGTGCTCTTCGTTCACGGCTCCGGGTTCGACCCCACCTATGGCTCCGGCCACTTCCGGAGCGTGTTCCTGCCCCCGGTCGAGGTCCTTTCCGACGCCTTCGATAGGTTGGACAAGTTCATGAAGGGGAAGGCTTAGGCACGGACCCAACCTTGTTGCTTAGTAAAAAATTAATATCCGGGCGGCCGTTTAATTCTGAGCTCACAAGTCGTCGCTAGGGGGAAAATAGGTGCGCTTGCATAGCCCAGCATTGGTTAAGGACACGTGGTCCCCACTGCTTTCGCGCAAGGAGCGTGCGTTAATCTGGTCCGCCTACGCATGGATTTTGGCCCAGAACTCCGCCCTTCTGACATTCCTCAAGTACCTGGAGTATAAGGACGCTGCCTGGTTCGAGGTCTCCTCGTCCATGATCGCGGCCTTGGTGTACCGTATCTCGCTCTTCTTCAGCGGCATAGGCTAGGGCGAACGGACCATGGCGAATTGGTCCGGCCGATTCACTCTAGGCGCTTCAACATCTTGACGCAGGACTCCACTGCCTGCTTGGCGTTCTCCACGCGGTCCTGCGCCTGCAGCCGGGTCATCCCCGGCCCGCTCACGCCCAAGGCCACCGGCTTGCCGAACTCCACCGATAGGTCCGCCATCTTCCTCGCCGCGTTCTGGATCACTATCTGGTCGTGATCGGTCTCTCCCTCGATCACGCAACCGATGGTCACCACGCCGTCGATGTCCTTGCTCTGGACGAGCCTCTTCACCGCCAAGGGCATGTCGAACACGCCTGGCACCATCACTACCTTCGCAACGTTCGCCTCAAGGAACTCGGCGTGGGCCTTGGCCCGCTCTAGCATCATGGCGGTTATGTCGAAGTTATATTCCGAAACCACGAATCCCAGGTTGTACCTCTTCATCTCCTCACTCCCTTGCTGGTCCTACGTCCTCGTAACCCTGTCTCAGGCCCCTGCCTGCGTTCTTGGTGAGCTCCTCCGGCCGGAAGAGCAGGTTATATGCATTCCTGGCGTGCTCCCTGGCCCGATTCTCGGCCAGCCACGCCAACGTCTTGGCGTCCTGCGCCTCGTCCTCATGGACGAAGACCTCGATGATGTGCTTCCCCACCATCAGCTGGCAGGCTATTAGCCCGGTCGAGGCCTCGTGCGCGCATTGGCGGTCGATGGCCTTGCCGCCCGGCATTCCCAGCGCAATGACGATGTCGCAATTCTGCTCCTGGAAGAGCTTCTTGCACGCCACTGGAAGATCCTTTATTCCCGGGACGGTGTACCTGATGATCCTGAACCCTGTCCCCATCGACTTGATCTCGTCGACGGCCGCTCCGCCCATGTCCACGCGGGCGAAGGTCGTGTCCGCGATGCCGATGAGCCTCATCCTTTCCCCTCCCTCTGCTCCAGCTCCTTGCGCATGGTGTGCCAATCCACGACCTTCTGGATGATCTTCCTGGTCCCGTTGAGGTCGTCCTCGTGCTTGGACAGCCGGACCACCCTGGCCTTCAGGCCCCTCTTCCTTAACTCAATTTCCAGCTTATGCTCGTCGAAGGACTGGTCGTAGCCCAGCGCGATTATGTCGGGGTCGATTCTGCGCACGGTCTCGTACATGTCGCCCTCGGCGCCGAGTATGGCCTTGTCCACTGGCTTCAGGGCCTGGACGAGTTCGACCCTCATCTTCTCCGGGGTTATGGGCTCATGCTTCCTCTTCCTGACCGTGGCGTCGGTGGCCACGACCACGCAGAGCTCATCGCCGAGGCTCTTGGCCTCCTCTAGGTAGTGTAAATGGCCCGAATGCAGAATGTCGAAGACGCCTGAGGCCATGACCCGCGTCATCTCGCCTTCTCCGAGCCGTTCCAGGCGGCGATTATGTCGCCGCCCTCCAAGAAGCACAGGTCGTGCCTCTTAGCATACTCCTTGGCTTTCTCCTTGCTGAGGGCGTTCCCGTCGTCCCCCATCATCTCGCAGATGGTGGCCGACGGCGTCTGTCCGGACATGGTGATCAAAGCGGTGCAGAGCTCGGTATGCCCCTTCCTTTCCGTGAGCAAACGCTTGCTCGCGTTCAGTAGGTGGACATGGCCAGGGGAGCGGAAGTTGCGACCGAACTCATCCCTCGCATCCTCGAATCCGTTGCTGAGGGCGTACTTGGCGAGCTTGGCGAACTCTGAGGTGGTCATCGCCCTGTCCCGGTCCGTGATGCCGGTGAATGTCTTCCGATGGTTGATGGTGATGGAGAAAGCGGATTTTGTATCGTACGGAATATCATTGGGCGCTAGCTTCCGCAGCATCGGATAAGTGCCATAGTTGCAGGCAAGCACGTCGGCCAGGAAGGGTAACTGCAGCTTCTCCGAGATCTCGTAGCTCGCGGTGGTGCATATCAGCCCGCCGGCTTCCTTGCGCATGGTCCGGATAGCCTCCGGCGTGGCGAACTCAGAGGCGATGACCATGTCGGTCTCCCTCTCCCGGTCATCAAAGTCGTACACTAGGACGAATCGACCTTGCTTCAGGCATTCGATTGCCTTTACCACATTGTCATCCATCATGCCACTTTCAGCTCGAATCACTGGCGATCATATTAATCGCTTTGTAGTTACCATTCCAATGGTAGTAGCTTCTCGCCAGGGGAAATCTCGACTCACATGATTATATTCAAGCACGCCGATTCGCGCTCGATGCCCGGTCCCTTGGACGACCTGGACGCTATTCGCGCGGTGGATACCTGTTCGATGCTAGAGCAGATTGTCGGACTTCCCGATCAGCTCAAGCCCGCCCTGCAGTGGGGGATCGAGCTGAAGCATGCCCCCGACGGGGTCGCGATAATAGGAATGGGGGGTTCTGCCGTCGGCGGTGACATACTTGCTGATTACGCTTCCACAATCTCCGATCGGCCGATCAGCGTGGTGAGGGGCGTAGAGCTCCCTCGCTGGATCTGCAAGCGGACCCTGGTGGTGATGGTCAGCTACTCTGGAAACACCTGGGAGGTTCTGGAGCTCTACAGGAGGGCAAAAGAGCGAGGGTGCGCCATGGTGGCCATCGCCTCTGGCGGTGAGTTATCAAGAGAAGCTGATGCCGACGGGGTGCCACTTCTGAAGGTCCCCGCGGGCCTGCAGCCTAGGGCCGCCCTTGGATATCTCCTGGGAGCGGAGGGCGCCGTCTTGGATGCGGCGGGGATCGCCCCGGTCAAGAAGGACCTGGCCTTGGCGCAGCTGGCAATGGCCGACCTGAGAGAGAACCTGTCCCCTGGCGTCCCGACTGGCGCTAACATGGCCAAGAAGACGGCGCTGAAGCTCAAGGGGAAGATCCCTGTGGTCTATGCGCCCAGGACCTTCAGGACCGTGGCCTATCGCTGGCAGACGCAAATAAACGAGAATGCCAAGACGATGGCCTTCTCCGGCGAGTTCCCAGAGATGAACCACAACCAAATCGTGGGATGGGTGGAGGGGCACCCCAGCATGGAGATGCTCCCCGTCTTCCTCAAGCCAGCAAGTTCTAAGGGAAACCTGGGGGAGAAGATGGAGGTCGCGATTAAGCTGATGCGCGAGGCTAAGCTCCAACCCCTCTCCATCGAACTGTCCGGCAGGACGTCGCTGGAGACATCGCTCATGGGGATAATGCTGGGCGACTTCACCTCCTTCTACCTCGCAGTTTTGAAGGGCGTCGACCCGAGCCCGGTGAGCTGCATCGGAGAGCTCAAGAAGAGGATGTGCTAGCGTTCTTCAATTTTTTTTACCAGCTCAATACGAATGGAATCAGCTGGCGCCAAAGTATAATAGAGCGGTCAATATTCCCTTGGGCGATAGACCATGAAGCAGGACGCCGACTGGATACGCGATCAGGTAAAGGCTCACACCAAGTGGTTCGAGGAGTCCATCCCGACCATTGCCTCCGAGAACCTCATGTCCCCTCTGGCCAAGGAGATGATGATCTCCGATTTCCATGACCGATACGCGGAGGGCATGCCGGGCAAGCGCTACTACCAAGGCAACATCTATGTTGACAAGGTGGAGAACAGGTGCAACGAGCTGGCTCAGAGGGTGTTCAACGTGCCCTTCGTGGACGTCCGCCTCACCTCAGGCACCGTGGCCAACATGGCAGTGCTCTTCGCCCTGACCGAGCCGGGCGACACCATCGCCACCACCGCCCTCGCCAACGGTGCGCACATCTCCACGGCCCAGTTCGGTGCCGTGGGCCTCAGGGGCGTCAAGACCATCAACTACCCCTGGGACGAGGAGCGCATGACCATCGATGTGGACGGCGCCCGCAGGATGCTTCTCAAAGAAAGGCCCAAGGTGGCGCAGTTCGGCCTCTCCCTCTTCCTCTTCCCTGTGCCGCTCAAGGAGCTGGAGCCCACCTTCCATGAGATCGGCTGCACCGTCTGGTACGACGCTGCCCACGTCCTCGGGTTGATCGCAGGCGGCCAGTTCCAGGACCCTCTGCACGAGGGCGCTAACATCGTGTCCGGCAGCACGCATAAGACCTTCCCTGGCCCGAACCACGGCATCCTCCTCGGCAACAAGATGACCGAGGACCTGGAGAAGCGCCTGCGTCGGTCCGTGTTCCCCGGCGTCACCAGCTCGCACCACCTGCATGCCATGGCAGCCCTGGCCGTCACGTTGGCCGAGATGGAGGAGTTCGGGAAGGATTACGCCAAGCAGATCGTCAAGAACTCCCAGCACCTCGGTCAGGCCATGCACGAGCTGGGAATGGACGTCCTATGCCCCAACCTGGGCTTCACTAAGTCCCATACCATCGCGGTCAACGTCTCCAAGCATGGCGGCGGGGACCAGGTGGCCAAGGACCTCGAGGCCGCGAACATCATCACCAACAAGAACATGCTGCCCGGAGACGAGAGCAGCATCCGGCCATCGGGCATCCGCATCGGTACGCAGGAGATGACCAGGTTGGGCATGAAGGAGAGCGAGATGAAGCACGTCGCTTCTTTGATCCACCGGGTGGCGGTGAAGAAGGAGTCCCCCGCCAAGGTGAGGGAGGACGTGAAGGAGCTGAAGAAGCGCTTTGACAAGGTGCAGTACTGCTACCACGCCGGCACCCCTGCCTACCAATTCCACGAGCTGGTGTGAGCCAGCTCAAACCATCTTCCTTACTTCTTCCAGCAACTCGCAGGCCATGCACCTCTGGTTGCAGGTCGGCTCCCCGCAATCGCACAGCTGCAGATCCGCCTGAGGATATCGCACGGCGAGAGATGGCCTGATGGCATCATAACTTGCCACTATCGCGAACTTGGTTCCGGTGTGCTTCGCCTCCAGGCCGTCGACGATCGCTCGGTACTCGTTGCGGAGCGCCAGGTCCGCGTAAGGGCATTCGTCGTCGGAGAAAGGCAGTCGGCGGAGCATCGCATAGAGGTAAGACTCTTTCTCGGGTATAGCGCGGAGCGGCTGGATCCTTGGGATCAGCCCGGGCTGCACCTTTTGATGTGG
>JAJRAN010000102.1 GCA_028682915.1 Methanomassiliicoccales archaeon
CGAGGTCCTTCCGCAGCTGCATCGAGTAGCGGACGCCTATCTTCACCACCTCGATGGCCGACCCCCGCTCATCGTATCCCTTCTTGAGCTTGGAGAGGGCCCTGCGGATCACGTCGTCGGAAAGCTGCGAGGCCGCTTCAATCTCGGCCATGCGCAGCGGCTTGGAGGAGGCGAAGAGGACCGCCTCCACGATCCTCTGTGGGTCCTGCTCCACTTCACATCACCGCGCTCTGATGGGCAAGCTTGGCGGTCGCCTTGGCGTCCTCCAGCAGACCGATGTCCCAGGGGATCTTGATCTCCAGGAATATCTGGCCATAGGGGAGGTCGTCCTGCCAGAGCGATATCTTGCTGTTCCTGGCGAGGAAGAGCAGGGAGATGAAGACGGTCACCCGGTCCTCCTTGCCCCCTCCGAATATGTCATCGATGGGCACCGGGCCGTTGCCGCATTTCATGATGCGGGTCCAGACCGCTTCCACGTCCTTCTCCAGGTCCTCCGCGTGGCTCTTGGGGTCGAACTTCTGCTCCGCGGCGCTTATGGCGTCGCGGATGCGCTGCCGTTCCTCGTGCAGCTCGGCCTCCTCCCGGGCGTCCTCGAAGGCGTCCAGGAGCTCAATGAGACTGACCGGCCTCTGCTGCTGGTGCCTGATCGCCTCGCACAGGTCTATGCTCTCGGGCACGTCGACCTGGACGCGGCTGACCGGGGCGTCCACGAAGCAGTCGTCTATCACGTCGAAATCCCAATCGGAGCAGAACATCTGCTGCTGGTCCTGGCTGGCGGCGAGGACCTCCTCGCTCTGCATCTTCAATATGCTCCAGGCCATGAACACCAGCTTGCCGGCGACGATGAAGTTGACCTCCGAGTCCTTCATCCGTTTAAGGTAGAGGTCGGTGAAGGAGACGAGGTCGATGTCCCATGGGTCGAAGTCGTTCTTCAGCACCAGGTCGAAGACCATCTGCATGGAATGGTCCACCGGGTCCTTGGTGACCACGTCCTGCTCCATCTGGAACTGGCGCGCGATGTCCAGGTAGCGGTCGAGCTTCTTGTGCGCCTCGTCCTCGGATATGAGGGCCTTATGGAACATGAGATGCCCGAGAACGCTGTCAAGCCCCTGGCTCATGCCTCTCCCCCCGCCTTCTCCTCTGGGATGTGCAGCTCCTCCTGCAGGTCCTTGATGTCCCCGATGTTGGGGCGCATGATCACGTTGGTGATCCCGGCCTCGCCCTTGGTGACGCCGACGATGTGGTCCGCCTTGCCCAGGGTGACCTTCCTCAGGGAGATCATCACGAACTGCGCCGTCTTGGAGGACTTCTGCACCCGATGGGCGACCATGTCCGCGTTGACCGCGTCCAGGAACATGTCCACCTCATCCAGCAGGTAGAACGGCGATGGCTGGTACTGCTGCAGGGCGAAGATGAATGCTAGAGCGGTGAGCGACTTCTCCCCTCCGCTCAGCGCGTCCAGGCGGAGCACCTTGCCGTTGCGGGGACGGACCTTCATTATCAGGCCACCCTCGAACGGCTGTTCTGGGTTCTCCAGGACCAGCTCGGCCTCGCCCCCTCCGGAGAGCTCCGCATAGGTCACCTTGAAGTTCTCGTTGATGGCCAGGAACACCTTGGAGAGCGCTTCCTTCTTCCTCTCGTTCAGCTCCTTCATCAAGCGTATGAGGTCCTTGCGCTGGGCGTCCAGGCGGTCGCTCTCGGCCTTGAGCTCGTCGTGCCTGGCGCGCTTCTCGTCGTAATCCTTGACCGCCCTGAGGTTCACCGCTCCCATGGAGTTGAGGGTGCGCTCGCAGGATGAGATAGTGTCCTTGAGGTCCTCGAGGGTCGGCAATGGCGTCTGGATTATGATTGTGTAAGTGGAGATCTCGGCCTCGACCTCCTTCAGCCGGTCCTCCGCCGCCCGCTGCTTGGTGATCATCCCGATGTTGATGTCGCCGGAGGTCTCGATCTTCCCTTGGATCCTGTCCCTCTCGCCCTCCTGGGCGGTCTTCTTGCGGAACAGGTCGTCGCGCTTGTCCCTCAGGCCCTTCATCTCCTTGCCCATGGACTCCTCGACCTTCCTCAAGCCGTTCAGCTCCACGGAGAGACGAGCGTCGGTCTCCTGGGACTCCTTGATCGCCTTGCGCAGGCGCGAGACCTTCTCACGGAGCTCGGTCTCGTCCTTGAGGTGCTCGGCGTGCCTCTCCTTGGCCAAGGTCAACTGGGCGGCGCCGGTCTCCTTCTCTGCCTTGAGGTCCGCCACCTTTCCGGCCAGCTCGGTGATCTCGGACTGCAGGGACCTGAGGCGGTTGGATAGCTCCTTGGGCGCGATCTCCACGATGCGCTTGCGCCCGGAGTCGCGCTCCGCCTTGTTCTTCTCCCACTTCGATGTTACCTCCGCGAGCTTGGCGTCGACTCCCTCGAGCGACCTCGCGGCATCGCTCAGCTCCGTCCCGCGCTTCCTGAGGTCCTCCTCTGTCTGCGCAAGCCGGCCCCTGGCCTCTTTCCTCCTTTCTTCCAGGGCGCCTATCTTGACGCTGTTGGTGGAGCCTGAGTTGTTGGTGTCCCTCAGGGACGCCTCGATGGAGACCAGGTCAGAGCGGACCTTGCGCAGCTCCTCTTGGACCTTCTCCGCGTGCTCGGTGGTCTTCCTCAGCTCCTCGCCCAGCTCGTCGAGCTTGTTCTTCGCCGTCCCGAACTTGAGCTGGGAGGACTCGACGGTACCGCCGACCATGGCGCCGGAGGACTCTATCAGCTCCCCGCCCAGGGTCACGAGGCGAACCCCGCCCATGAGCCTCCTCGCCTTGTCAAGCGTGTCCACCACCACGGTGTCCCCGAATACGTACCAGAAGGCGGCGCGATACCTCTCGTCGAAGCGGATGAGGTCGATGGCGAAGCCCTCCGATTCTTTCTCGGCCAGAATAGACTTGCCACGGGGCTTGCCGTCGAGCATCTTGTTCAATGGCAGGAAGGTGGCCCTCCCCAGGCCGTTCCTCTTCAGGAACTGGATCGCGGTGGCCGCCACTTCATCGTCATCCACCACGATCGACTGCATCCTGTTCCCGGCGGAGACGTTCAAGGCGACCTCGTACTTGGGGTCGACCTCGGCCAGCTCGGCGATGGTGCCGTGGATGCCTTTCACCTCGCGGCGGTCCCTCGCCTCCAGCAAAGAGCGGACGGCTCGGTTGTAGCCTTTGGCCACCGATTCGGCGGCCTCCGTCTCTGCCTTGAGTTGGCTGTACTCCCTCGTCAGTCGGCGGATTGCCTGCTCCAGGTCCTCGGCCTGATGGCTCAACTTCCCTTCCAGGTTCTTCTTCTGGAAGAGCTCCTCCTGAAGAGCCTTCATTTCTTTATTGGAATCCTTGTCGGCGGAACGGAGCCCTTTGATGTTGAAGTCCGCATCGGCGGCCTCGAACTCCAGCGCCTTCTTGCCCTCTTCCAAGTTGGATATCTCTAGGTTGAGGCGCTCCTTCTTGTCCTGCAACCTGTCCTTCTCCAGGACCAGGGCGTTGCGTTCCTCCTCCAGCTTGCGCACGAGGTCGTCGAGCGATGCCACCTTCTTATCCAGGTCCCCTAGCTCCTGGTCATGATGGGAGACCTTCTTCTGCACCTCTTCCAGGTCCTTCCTCTTCTTATCGAGCGAGGCAAGCTGCTCCAGATAATTGGTCTCGTTTGACCTGAGCACGTTGGTAAGATTGTTGAGCTCCTTGTCAAGGCCAGCCTTCTCCTTTTCGAGGGAGAGGAGGACCGAGCTGAATTCGTCCAGGTCGTCCTGGGCCCTCTTACCTTGCTCTTGCGTCCTAGCGATGTCGATCTTGACGGTGTCCATCTTGTCCTTGAGCTCTTTGAACTCGTTGCCGCCCCTGCGCTCGATCTCCTTCTCCGCGGCGTCGATCTTCGCGTCGAGGTCCTTTATTTGGGCGGAGCACTCGGTCTTCTTTAACTTCAGCCCCTCGATCTCCCTTTCGTAAGTCAGCATCTGCTTCTTGATGGCCTCGATCTCGGTGATGGTCGAATCCTTCCTCTTCAACGCAATCTGGGCTTTGGCCATGGTCAGCTTATCCTTGGCCTCGAGGTACCTGAGGGCGGAGGTCCGTTCCTCCTCCAGCTGCTTGATCTGCTTGTTGAGTTCGTCGAGGATGATGCTGATGCGCTCGATATTCTCCTCGGCCACCTTCCGTTCGGCCTCGGCCTTGCAGATCTCCTCATCGTATTTCGTGATGCCAGATATGTCATCCAGGATGCGGCGACGGTCGATGGAGGACATTGTGACTATCCTGGTCACGTCCCCTTGCTGTACTAGGTTATAGCCATCTGCGGAGATGCGGGCGTTCTGGAGCAGGAAGTCGAATTCGCTCAAGGAAGATTTTCGGTCGTTGACATAGAAGTAGGAGTTGTATCCATCGGAGCTCTCCGAGAGCTTGACGTGCCTTGTCAGACGCACGATCTCTGAATCGATTGGGATGGTCCGATCGTGGTTGTCGAAGACCAGGGAGACCCTGCAATGGTCCGCGGGCTGCTTGCCAGGCCCTCCATTGAAGATCAGATCGGTCAATTTCGCTGCCCTGAGGGCTTTGGAGCTCTTTGGCCCAAGGACGAAGAGAATGGCGTCAGAGATGTTGCTCTTTCCAGACCCGTTCGGACCCGTGACGGCGGTGAAACCCTCCAGGAAGGGTACGGTCATCTTCTTTCCAAAGGACTTGAAGTTCTCCAGCTCGAGCTGTTTCAGATACATGCGCGACCTCCCGTTGAGAGGGTCGAATAGAACGGGCCCTCCACGTGGAGAGAGACCCCTGTCTGCAATCCCATCCCTCAAGTCCGACACGTGTCGGACAACGATTAGTATTGTGCTGTCGATATATATAGTTTTATCTGGATGTGGAAGCCCCCAGAATTTCTTGGAATGTGCGGACATAAGAAAGGCTTTTTGGGCCATCTATGCATTAGGAACGCTGTGCCAGGCCTGCTAGGGATCGTGTCGAGGAAGACGGTGGAGGAATCGACTTTCGATTCCATGGTCAGGCCATTGCTCTACCAAGAGAGGTACCGTGTCGATAAGTCGGTCAGGGGCCAATCTGCGTTGGGCAGGGTGCACCTAGGCATTTACAATCTCATGCCCCAACCGTCTGTTTCTAGCGATGGTGCAATACAAGTATTCATTGATGGCAGGATCTTTGGAAAAGAGGAGGACGCGGAGGGCCTGCGCAAGTTGGGTTACCAATTCAATCAATCCAATGACGCCGAATTCTGCCTTTCGCTCTACAAGGAGGAGGGGGACAGGTTCATCGAGAGGTTGAATGGTAACTTTACCATTTGCATCGACGACCGATCAAACGGAAGGACCATCCTTGCGAATGACCGGTTCGGATTTCGCGTGCATTATTATGCGTTGACCGAGGACGCCTTGCTATTCGCCCCTGAGCCCAAATCGATATTGAGCTATCCAGGTTTTGAAAAAAGGCTCGATGAGGACGCGCTGGTGCAATTCTTCAGCCTTGGCGAATTCTGGCAGGGAAGGACCTGGTTCCAAGGAATCAGCATGCTGCCTCCCGCCAGCATCTTGAGGTATCAACGGGGGGAAATGACCATTGAGAGGTACTGGCGCCTGAGCTACTCCCCGGATCGGACCAGGACGGAGAGACAGTTCGTGGACGACCTGGTCAAGGCGTTCAGGAAGGCAGTTGATATTCGGCTTCAAGATGACCTGCGTCATGCCGTTACGCTCTCTGGAGGATTGGACTCCCGCTCGATCGCGGCGGCAATCGTTCCGCAGAAGAGGAGGAGGGTGATCGCCTGCACATTCGGCAAACAGGAGAGCGATGAGGTAAAGATCGCCGCAGAGGCGACGGAGGAGCTCGGGATGATGAAGCATCTCGTGCTAGATTCCTCTCCGGAGCTCATCATCGAGAATGCGGAATTCGATGTGAATCTGACCGATGGGCGCCTCTACCTGGGCTTGGCCTTTGTCTATCCCATCTTCAATCGCATCGCATCTGAGGCGGACGTGATCTTCGATGGGTTCGCCCTCGACCTCACTCTGGGCGGAAGCTACCTGACAAAAGAGAAGTTGGGTGCCAAAGATAAGGCCGACCTCTTATCGATTCTTTCGAAGAAACGCCGCTTCACTGACTCACAACTTCAAGCGCTCCTGACGGATTCGTTCTACGAAAGGGTCAAGGACCGACCCGCCGAGCTCTTCGCCCAAGAGCTCGAAGATGCCGTTTCTGTCGAACCTGGCAATGTGTCCGACGAGTTTGCGATGAACGGCCATGTGGCATGGATGCACATAGGTGATGTCGCGGTACGAGCGAACGTAGAGGTGTCTCATCCTTCCTCGGATAATGATCTCTTCGAAGTTATCACCAAGATCCCTCCGGAATGGAGATACAATCATCGAATCTACCGTAAGTTCCTGAAGCAGCTGTCACCCGAGGCGGCTTCAATCCCATATGATAGGACCATGGTGCGAGCTGACTCGCCCTTATTCGTCTGGAAATTAGGGCAGAAGTACACAAGGTTCAAGGAATTCTCGAAGAAGAGGCTCCAGATCCTGAGCGGGAATAGAGGAATAATGAAGAACAAACGCTCTTACGTCGCCTTCAACGAGTGGTTCAGGACTAATCGGGCCTGGCAAGCCTATTTTGAAAAGATACTGCTTGAAGAGGACCCAGTGTCATCAAAATACATCAAGCAGGATTATGTGAGCAAGATCCTGGCCGAACAGGAGAAGGGCCTCCATGATCATTCCTTGAACCTGCTCTACATCGCCACCTTCAAACTCTTAATACGAAAGCATTTTCTCGAAGGCCGATGAGATGCGTGCCCGTTTCCATTATGCGCGTTTCCTCAGCAGCTTCGCGGGGTTGCCCGCAACCACGGTGAAACCTTCCACATCCTTGGTTACCACGGAGCCAGCGCCGATAATTGCACCTTTTCCAACGTGGACACCGGGTAGTATGATCGCTCCCATCCCTATGTCGCATCCGTCGTCAATCACAACCTCTCCGAACTCCAACTGATTGTCGATCACAGGACCCGAAAGAGCCCCCTCGCCGTGAACCGATGTGAGAATTTTGACTCCCGGTCCGACTCCTACCGATTTCCCGATTCGAATCCCTCCAGCACTATGTAGGAAGCACAACTGCCCGATCCATGTGTTGTCTCCAATCCGCATCTCGTTCTTGTGATACCCTTTCAGAATAGTATAGTGCCCGACATAGACGTTGTCCCCAAGAATGATGGTTTGTGGATTGAAGACCAAGGCGCCTTCCTCGATGACCACGTTCCGACCGATCGACCTGAAATCAGATATCTTGTAGCTTCCTGTTCCGTGACTATGATAGTCCCTCGGGCCGCCTTGGTTCAATTCGCTTACCTCGAAAAGTGTAACGAGCTACAGTGAAATATTTTGTTTGTACCAATCCACCGTCCGCCGCATCCCCTCCTCAAAGGGGATGGTGGGCTTGAAGTCGATCAGGTCCTCTGCGAGGTATATGTTGGCGATGTGCCTCTTCACGTCAGCAGGGCGGTCTGGCTCATATATTATCTCACCCTTGAAGTCCATCAGGTCGGCTATCAGCCGCACCAGGTAGTTTATGGAAATCTCCTTTCCGCTGGCGATGTTCAGTACTTTCTCCCTGGTGTTCCTGCATCCATATGTCTTGATGGCTGCGTTGGCGGTGTCCGTGACATAAAGGTAGTCCCTTGTCTGCTTTCCATCGCCAAAGATGTGGGGGCTCTCCCCCCTCATGATGCTGGCTATAGTGATTGGGATCACGCCCGCATAGCTCGCCTCGTTCTGTCTAGGTCCGTAGTTGTTGAAGGGCCTGATGATCGCCGCGTCGATTCCGAACGTCCTGCAATAAGATAGGACCAGGAGGTCCCCCGCGGCCTTGCTCGCGGCGTATGGGGTGGTCCCATTCAAGGGGTGGTTCTCGTCCATCGGGCCCGATATGGAGTTGCCATATGCCTCCGAGGATGAGAAGTGAACGAGCGTCTTGAACAATCCTTTTCTGGCCAGTTCGCAGATGGTCAGGGTCATGTCGACGTTCTGGGTGAACGTCCATGCCGGCTTCTCTAGGCTCGCAGGAAGAGGGATCACCGCCAAATTGAAGACCACGTCGGTGCCCTCGTCGTGCATTATCTTGGTCATGGCATCGAGGTCGGCGATGTCCTGGTTATAGACCTTCAGGTCCTCGCGCTTGGTCCTCGCGCCTTTGAGGTTTCGCTCCTTGCCCAGGAAGAAGTTGTCCACGATGGTGATCGTTTCCACGTCTTGCTGGATCAATTGGTCGACGAGATGGCTTCCTATGAAGCCCGCTCCCCCAGTAACCAGGACCGATTTGTTGCGAAGACTCATGATATCGCCCCTATGGATGCCTTCAACGCCTCGACCACCGCGCCCAGCTCCTTCTCGCCCATCGAATAGTAGAATGGAAGCGCCAATGAGCGGTCCATTAGCATCCTGGAGACGGGGCATTTCTGCTTCGAGGCATAAACTGGTTGGACATGGCATGCGTAGGTCCCGATCTGGGCCTGCACGCCCCTCTTCTTCAATTCCATGATGAGCCGGTTACGATTGATGGCTTCGTCCAGAACCACGACGTAGCTCTGATATACGTGCTTGCAGCCTTCGGCCTCCAATGGTGATTGAACCTGTTCGATCGCGTCGAGGAGATCTGTATAGCGACGAGCAAGGTCCCTCTTGGCCTTGATTATCTCATTTAGCCGAGTCATCTGGATTACCCCCAATGCGGCCAGTACATCGCTCAGTTTGTAATTGTATCCCACATCGTGGAACTCAGGGACGGAGTATTCGTCAGCCCTTTCCCGCTCCCAGGCGGCTTTCATCCCGAAGACGGACAGGTAGCGCGCCCTTTCCAACAATTCATCATCTGACCCCACCACCATCCCACCCTCGCCGGTTGAGATGCCCTTTCTTGCATGGAAGGAGAAGCAACCGAGATCGCCAATCGATCCGCTTTGCTTTCCCTGGTAAGTAGCACCGAGGGAGCACGCGGCGTCCTCGATGACGGAAAGGTCGTTCTCCTTGGCGATCCTCATGACCTCGTCCATCCGGGCTGGCTGACCAAATGCGTGCACGGGAATCAAGGCCTTGGTCCGTGGCGAAATAAGCTCCTCGATCTTGGATGGGTCGAGGTTATAGGTATCAGGCAGGACGTCAACGAAGACTGGTCTCGCGCCACAGTATAGGACCGCATGCGCCGTTGCTGGGAAGGTGTAATCAGATACCACCACCTCGTCTCCCTTCTTAATTCCTAGGCTGAGGAGGGCCAGGTGCAAGGCGGCAGTGCAATTTACTACCGCGACGCCATGCTTGACGCCCACGTACTTTGCTACCTCGGCCTCGAAGCGAGCTGATTCTGGGCCCTTCGAGACCCATCCGCTCTGCAGCACTCTTCCGATTTCCTGAAGCTCCTCTGAGTCGAAATACGGCCTAGCTAAAGGGATCTCCATGGGGCACCGACCGACCATCTGTGTATCCAACAGGAGTGTTAAATGTGTTGTCCAAGCGATTTCGTTTCACCTTCTTGCTCTAAGAAGGGATTCGTACAATGATACCAGCTGCGCCGCGATCATTTCCGAGTCGTGGTTCTTCTCGATATACTCCCTGCCCTTGATGCCCAGGTCCCTTCTTCTCTGTTTGTCAACAACGAGCTGCATCAGCTCGTGATGGAGCGTCTCTGGAGTCGTGCTTATGATGGGGAGGCCAGGATAGTAATGGGATAGGCTCGGGTCTATTCTGCCGAGGACGGGCTTTCCAAGAGCCATACATTCCATGGCGAAGATGCCATAGGGGCCTTGAAGGATGTCGTCGACCGCTATCTCGGCCGTCTTGTAGACCTCCATGGCCTCATCATGGGGTAGATTCTCCACGAGCACGAGCTCCAATGGCATCCCTTCGGACCTCAGCCGGTCAATGACCTTTATGATTTGGGATGTGCCTTTGATGTCACGGTTCGTAGGGGCGTGGACGACGCGCACCACACCATCACCCTCGCCTGCGCCGATGAAGGGGATGGCATGATGGTCGATCGCCTGCCTTACCACCAGGCTATTCGGGGAGAATGGCAGGAGGGAGTAGTCCCCTACGATGCTTAGATCGACCAGGGAATTAGTGCGCTCTATCTTCTTCCTCTTCTTCTCGTCATCGTTCATGGGAAAAATTTCGCGCAATGTGGCTTCAGGAATCAGGGTGTATTTCTTCGCAAGGTCGATCTGGATCACGTCCGAGCCCCAATAATGCATGATCGCCCTTTTGCCGAGCTTCCTGCCGATGGTGGCAAAGTAGTAGAGGTCCAGATTCCAGGGCAGTAGCGAGGTCCCATAATGGAAATGGAAGACGTCGTACCGCCTTACGACCCTCAGGAAATGCTTGAGCTTGATGAAGGGACGAAAAGCGGCGCGGTATTCGTCCAGGCCGACGTTGATGTCGCACTCGAAATTGAAGCGGTTCTGATTGAAGACCATCACATCGCTGGTATGCCCCAGTTTCCTTTGCGCCCGAGATATCATGCTCGCCTGACCGGCGACATTCTTCGGTGCATGGAGTATCCTCATGGGCCAACGACCTCAGGGTAGTATCGCGCGCATCTCCTTCTGGGACGGGAAATTGATCAGAACCCCTCTCCCCTTTCCCTGATACACCACCATACTGCCCGCTGCGCAGGCGGAGGCTCCAGCCTCCACCGCCTTAGCGAAGTCCTCGACCTTACCAGCCCCGCCGCAGGCAATTATGGGCACGCTCACGGAATCCGAGACCTTCCGGATCAGTTCGGTGTCGTATCCCTCGTAGGTGCCGTCTCGATCGATCGAGGTCAAGAGGATCTCTCCAGCTCCGAGGGCCTCGGCCTTCCTCGCCCAATCGACCGGATCGAGCTTGGTGCCTTTCCTCGCACCATGTGTGAAGACCTCGTACCCTCCCATGAGCCGCCTCTTCACGTCCATCGCGACCAGGACGCTCTGACTCCCGAAGATGGTGGAGGCCTTGCTTATTATGTCCGGATTCTCCACAGCATATGAATTGATGGCGATTTTCTCCACGCCCAGATTATAGATACGCCGCATCTCGTCTATGGTTCTAATCCCCCCACCATAGGTCATTGGCATGAAGCACTCGCTTGCTATCTCCCCGATGGTCTTGAAGTTCGGTGACTTCTGGTCGATGGTGGCGGTGATGTCCAAGAATATCAATTCGTCGACCTCTTTGTCGTTGTATATCTTTACCGCGTTGACGGGGTCGCCGATGTAGTCCGGGTCCTTGAAGCGGACCGTCTTCACCAGCTTCGAGTTCCTAAGGAGCAGGCAGGGCATGACCCTAACGCTCAGCATCTATTCCAACCCCGCGAAATTGCTGAACAGTCTCATTCCGAACTTATGCGACTTCTCTGGATGGAACTGCGTCCCCCATATGTTCTCATGGTGCACAGAGGACACGAAGTCGTACCCATAGGGAGTGGTGGTGAGCACATCTGCCTCATGCTCGCAGACCATATGATATGAATGGACGAAGTAGAAACGAGGCTCATCGATGCCGGTGAAAATACCTGGGTCACCTTTAATGTCGATCGTGTTCCAGCCCATATGGGGGATCTTGTACCCGTTGGAGCTCAGTCGGAAGCGGACGGTCTTGGCGTCCATCCAGCCCAGGCCCTTCATCTTCCCCTCCTCGCTATCGGTGCCCAATAGCTGCATCCCGAGGCAGATGCCTAATATGGGCGTCCTATCCCTGAGGACCTTCTGGTTCAGGACATCGATCAGGCCACGCTGATGGAGGCTCTGCATCGCGTTGTCGAACGCCCCGACCCCAGGGAGCACGAGCTTCGAGGCTTTGTCGATCTCTGAAGGGTCGAAGGATACCTTCGCCTCCACCTTGATCCTTTTCAGCATGTTCTGGATGGAACCGAGGTTGCCCATCCCGATGTCCACGATCAATATCATTTTAGGATTCGTAATCATTTCGTGTACTTAAGATAGAAGCTCTTCGGGACACGGTTGGTCTTATACATCAGGTAGAAGAATGGACGGAGGCGCCTGAATGTCTCGTGGTAGGTCTTGAAGTCCCGATAGTTGCGCTTCGGTTGACCGATGACCTGATCGAACTCCTCGTCGGTTAGATCGAGGCGCTTCTTGACCTCGGTCAGGATCTCCTCGTCGAACTCGGGCGGCTCCTTGATCTTCTCCAATGCGTCCTCACGGGTCATCTGGCCTGAGCGGATCAGCGCAGAGAACTCCACGTATCGGATGTCGATCCCGAACTTCCTGGGGAGGATGTAGTTGTCGCAGAACACCGTGTAGCGGTTTTCCATGTGATGCCCACCGTACCACTGCCAGTCATACTTCTCGGCGAGCATCTTCTTGGTCTCGTCCTTCCTATAATCGACGTAGTAAAGGGGGCGAAGCCTCTTGTAATCCTGGAGCAGCCATTTCATCCAGGTGGAGAGCCAGAGGTTGGGGAATCTCTCCATGGGCATCGAGCCATAGGCATCGTGTATGCTTTGGATGTACTTGCCATCGAAGTAGAACCATCCCAGGGGGGTCATTCCCTCTGTGCGGAACGAGTGGCCGTTGAAGATGTACTTGATCTTGTACTTCTCGGCGGCCATGTAAAGCGTCGTGGTCAAGGCGACGTCCGTCAGGGCATCGATCTCTGGCACGGAGGCCTTTAGGAAAGAACGAGCGAGGTCGTTCCATTCATCGTTGTCCATGACATAGGTCCAAAGCTCGATGTCCAGCTTCCTCAAGACCCGATGGATGTTCTCGACCGCGATCTTCGAGTTCCAGGTGTTGTCGAAGTGCACCGCCAGCGGCCTAAGTCCCAGCTCTTCCTTGGCAATATGGCATAGGAACGAGGAGTCGCATCCGCCGCTCACGCCGATCACGCAGTCGAATTCCCTCTTCTTCTGGTCCTGCTTGATCTTGGCAGCGAGCTCCTCCAGCTTCTTTCGCCCTGCCTCGCCTGTGGGATACTCCATTTCCATTTGCTCATGGGACCTGCAATAGTTGCATATGCCTTCGGCGTCGAAGGAGATGCCTGGGGTATTCGCGTCGTATATGCAACGTCTGCAGGCCTGGGTCATGCGGGCACCTGAATGCCCGAGGAACACCATACCTTTATTTTACGCTATCGAAACCAAATGCGTTCGGGCTCAAGCCCTTGCCATCGATTCCGCCACGAGGCTGTCCAGCAGCCTCATGTTGGCCTCTGAAGACAGGGCGCGGGCCGCCTTGCTCGCCTGTTTCTTATAATGCTCGATGCCAGCTCGATCCAGTCCCATTAACTGCTTCGCCATTCCAGGGACGCTGAAATCAGCCCCTATTATGCCGAGGTCGAACTCTCGCACGTAAGCTGACATCTCCGGCAAGGGCGTAATGGCAATGGCCAATCTGGCTTGAACGAATTCGAAGAACTTGTTGGGGAGCGAGTGCTCGAGATTGAAGTTGAGCGGCTCTTGGAAGAAGATGCCGACGTCGTAGCCGTTGCAGACCTTGACCAGGTCCTGCATCGGCACGGGCTCCATGACCCTGGTCCTCGGGCGAAGCCGGGCTTGGTCCTTAATGGTCTCTAGATATCGGGGGTCCCTCGGCATCAGGTAAAGATCGAGCGAGAACCGCTCATCCAGGATGTCCATTAGCTCGAGATACCTCTCGACCCTACGGGAGGGGTTGGCGTTTCCAGTATGGACGAGGCGTATACGCCCATCGCTCACGGGCGAGGGCTCAAGCTCCACGTAGTCCGGTGCATTGGTGATTACCAGAGGCTTCACGCCGAACCCCGACGAATATGCCTCGGCGATCCCTTGTGAGACCGTGGTGACGGCCGCGCACTTAGGCAGATAGGTTGCGCATATCCATTCCATGTATTCCTGCATTAGGAATTTCCACTGCCAACGGTCCTCGATCTGCCTTGGGGCGTACTCATGCGCATCGTGGATGACCGGGGCACCATGATCCCATGAGAACACCAGGGGCAAGGAATCGCTGTCGTTTGCCAGCACCAGGTCGAAGCGTTCCTGCTCCAGCCTCTCCCGTACCGCCCCCGCATCAAACGTCGCCTCGTAGTAGGCGATGAATTCGCGCGTCTTGAGATGCAGTGCCCTGCGGGCCTTCTTCGCCATCCCCTTGCCTATCTCTCTTACCGGAACATGCGGAACATTGGCCAGGCCGGAATCGCCAAGGCCTGCTGTGATGACATCATAGTTCGAGGACAGATGCTTGACCTGCCGGAACACCCGAGGATCCCGCTTGATGTCTGAGAAGGATACGATGAGGACCCGCTTCCTCTCGCTCATCCTCAGAGCACCTCGTAGGCCTTCAACAGCCTCTCCCTCATGACCTTCCAATTATATTTCTGCTCAGCGGCCTTGCGGGCGTTCGAGGACATCCTGCGCCAGGCCGCCTCGTCTCTCAGCCCGCTCAAGGCGGTGGAGAAGGCTTCGTTGCTCCAGTCTAGGACGATGCCGCAACCCTCCTCCTCGACGATCTTGGCGGTCAGCGTGCCCCTGGTGGTTATTATCGGCACGCCCACCGCCATGGCCTCCAATAGCTTGACGGGGGTGGCTATGCGATAGTTCTCGTTCCCGGGGTCAAGCAGAGAGACTACCGCGTCCGCGCCGGCGGTCTCCTGGATGATGGTGCGTTGATCGACGTACCCCAGGAACGAGATCCTCGGGCAACGCATGGCCGCCTCTCTGACCTGAGGCTCGTACCGTCCCCTTCCTGCTATGCGCAGGACGCATCTCGCGTCGCCCTCCACGGCCTCAAGCAGCTCGAGGACGAACCTTCCCGGCTCCAAGGCTCCTCCGTAGAAGATGGTCAGCTCATCCCTCACCCGGCTCCTTTGAGGAGGTTCTGGGGGCAGGTCGATGCAGTTCATCACGACCGCCCTCTCCCCTTTGACGTTTGGACCTAGATGGTCCATGATGGGGTCGTTGGCCGCGATGACCAGGTCGGCCTTGCCGACGAGGCGGGACTCCCAGCGGTCTATCATGTTCGCCACGGATGCTGGCATGTCGAGCATTATCATCTTGGAATAATGCTCGTGCGAATCGTATACCAGCTTGGCTCCCTTGATCTTCGCCAAGAGCGCTCCCTGGGGAAGGGTGTCGAAGTCGTGCGCATGCACGATTTGGCATTCCGACCTGAGGCCTTTCCAGAGCGCCTTGACCGAGAAGAGCGGGATCCCGAGGAAGAAACGGCCCTTGGAGGACCTCGTCGGTAGCCTGACCACTTTGAAGCCCTCGCCTGCGAAGTCGTGCTCCTTCTCGCCTTTGCGATCCCATGCTAGAACGGTCACGTCGTACCCTGCTCGGCCCAGGGCCTTGGCCTCCTTCTCCACCCGGGGATCGGGAAGGAAAGGGTTGGAGAGGAGCATGAGCACGTCCTTGGCCATGCCCCCTCACCCCTCACACCGGGACAGAGCAACCCTTGGCCAGGGACTGCTTCGTCCTTTCTATCAGCTCGACGGTCTTGAGACCGACGTCGCCTGAGTTCCTCGTCTCGGTCATCGGGTCCCCGATGCTCTGCAGGAAGTGCATCAGCTCGGTCCGGATGGTGTTGTTGCGCTCCACCCCCAGCCGATAGGTGTATCCCGATTCGTAGATCATGATCTCCTGGGCGACGGCGTCGATGTAGGCGGAGCGGTTCTCGCCTATGACGCTGATCTGCCTGATCTTCTTTGGCGAGAGCCAGCTGAGGGTGGCGTGGGAGATCGCCCCCGAGCCCATCTCCGACACGATGTAGGCGGTCTCCTCCAGCTGCTTGCGGCGGAAGGGTTTGGCCACGCAGGTGACCTTCACCGGCCACTCGTCCAGAAGGTAGTTGATTATATCGAAATAATGCGGCGCCAGGTCGACGATCACGTCGCGGTCCGCGAACGGCTGCTCGAGGTTGGCCCATTCCATCTCCATCAGGAAGACGCGCCCGAAGAACCTCTCCTTGATGAGGCGCCTGATCTCCGCCAGGGCGTTGTTGAAGCGATAGATGTGCCCGACGCTGAGGGTAAGGTTCCTTCTCTCCGCCAGCTCCACCAGCTGCTTGCCCTCCTCGTAGGTCAGGGTCATCGGCTTCTCCACCAGGACGTGCTTCCCCTTCTCCAAGGCCTCCTTGCAGGCAGGGAAGTGGAGCGAGTTGGGAAGGCAGACGTTGACCGCCTTGATATCTGGTATCTCGAGCACCTCGCGGTAATCATGGAAGAGCCCCTCGACACCATAGCGGTCCTTGGCCTGTTCCAGGTTCTTGTCGGAGAGGTCCGAGACTGCCCTCACCTTGACGTTCGGGATGGCGGACCATTCCTCCACTATCTTCCTGCCCCAGTACCCCACTCCAAGGACGCCCACCTGCATCTTCATTCCTTATTTCCCCCAATAGAACTCCTTGATGGCCCCGCAGACCTCCTTGACCTCGGTCTCCTTCAGCGCGGGGAAGATGGGGAGGGACATCAGCTGGTTCGAGAGCGCCTCGCTCACCGGGAAGTCCCCCTCCTTATAGC
>JAJRAN010000137.1 GCA_028682915.1 Methanomassiliicoccales archaeon
AAAGAGCATAAATCAGCGAGACACGGAAGCGAAGACCCTTTCACCATTATCAGGCTCCGCTACGCCAGAGGAGAAATCACAAAGGCTGAGTACCTAGAACAGAAGGAAGTGCTTTCTGACAAATAATGGAGAGTGGCTTATGCCGGGAAGAGGGGCTAAAATGAGGATGCCATGAGGTTCGGGCTTTCAAACACCTTTACTCTGCCAGGTTTCATTTTGTAGGCAAATATTGAGCCATTACCTCTGCTGCTTTGCGAGCACCATCCACAGGTATATCGGCATAATCGACCTCCTTGCCGATGTTCCGTACTGCTGTTTCCGCTAGGCTCTCGGGTGTGGTCTGATAATATCGCATTTCGACTCCAGCGTGATGTCGGTGCAACCTTGGTACTACCCACCCTAATTGCTCCCAATGCTCCTCCAGAGGGAAGTAAATGAATGGACGCTTCAAGGCTGTCAATTCGGTCGTTGTCGTTCCACCAGCTTGAACGATGGCAAGATCGCAGGCTGCAAAATATTCATGTAGATTGGGAACGAACCCGACTACCTCTACCCCTTGCGGAACTTTTACATCCTCAGGTTTTATCGATGGGCCGGTCACGATCACCATCCTAACATCTGGAATCTTGGCCTTGATTAGTGGATAGGATCTGCCACACAAATCCAGAAGGTCCTTGCCCACGCCGGTCCCTCCCTTCGAGCATATTATTAGCTTTTCGTCGCCAAAACCGAGCTTCCTCTTTTGCGCTTTGACATCGGAATAATCATTTGGGTTGAAAGGAAGTGAGTAACCGACGAACTTCCAGTCCTTCGTAACCTCTCTACAATTCCTAAGGAATAGACCCAGTTTCTCGTCCGGTATATCCTCGGGCTCCCCAATGAAAATCGCATCAAAATCCTCCAACGTCACAGGTTTGCTCCAATACCGGTTCATCATCCAATTGATCATTCTATCCATGGGCTTCTTTGTCACGGTCACGCATTTCATGAAGTC
Organism: Methanomassiliicoccales archaeon; assembly: GCA_028682915.1. Taxonomy (GTDB): domain Archaea; phylum Thermoplasmatota; class Thermoplasmata; order Methanomassiliicoccales; family UBA472; genus JAJRAN01. The sequence goes on from JAJRAN010000137.1 coordinate 995, forward strand.
GTAGACCATTACCAAAGGTTGCTTCTTTGCTGATGGTTTCTCTAAGTAAGAGAATAGTACAGGCCAGGCTTCATCTCCAACAACGAGATCGTATTGCTTTTTCTCTATGAACTTCAAGAATTTGGGCTTTGACACCTTTAGATCTTCATTGAGCTTGGCCACATATTGCGCGAGGTTCAGCTTATAGCCTGCCGCCATGGAATCTGCAATTTCCACCTCACCACTAAATCCATCAGACTCAGGTAAGACACATTCGCCTAAGTTTTTCAGCATCGTCGTGGTCTGTTCATTAACAATCCACTCCACCTCGATGTTAGGTCGAATTTTTCGGAGCTCATTGACGATGGCCATATCTCTCGTAATATGTCCAAGGCCTATCGAGCCACTCACGTACAGCACTTTTTGCATCTCTTCCCCACCAAATTTGAGACCCTATATTATCACTAGTGAGCAAGTATATATTTTATCAAATGGCGGGGGAATCAAAATTACAAAAACCTTAGGTCTTCTGGAACTACCTGTATATTCCCATATCCTCCCCGCTCAGCCGCACCTTCTCCAGCACCTTGCCGATGCTCTCGTACTGCTTCATGATATCCTTGTCCACCGAGGGCTTGATGATCTTCAGCGCCGCCTCGAAGTGCTTCATCTCCACGATCTCGGCGTCCTTGTCCTCGCGCAGGGCGATCATCGCCGCCTCGCGGCAGAGGTTCTCCAGGTCGGCTCCAACGAAACCTTCAGTCTTATCGGCCAGGATGTTGATGTCGACGTTGCGTATCGGCATCGCCTTGGTGTGCACGCTCAGAATGGCGAGGCGCGCCTTCACGTCCGGGACGGGTATGAGCACCAAGCGGTCGAACCTGCCTGGCCTCAAAAGAGCCGGATCGATGATATCGGGTCGATTCGTCGCCGCGATGACCGTGACCTTCTCCAGCGTCTCCATTCCATCCATCGAGGTCAGCAGCTGGTTGACGACCCTCTCCGTCACATTGGTGTCGTTGGCGCTGCCCCTCCTCGGAGCGATGGCATCAATCTCGTCCAAGAACAGCACGGAGGGGGCGACCTGCTTGGCCTTCTTGAAAGCCTGGCGCACCGCCTTCTCCGACTCGCCGACCCACTTGCTCATAATCTCCGGGCCTTTTATCGGGATGAAGTTCGCCTTGGACTCGTTGGCCACCGCCTTGGCGAGAAGGGTTTTCCCCGTCCCAGGTGGGCCATATAGGAGGACGCCCTTCGCCGGTCTGATGCCCATGCGCTTGAACGCCGCCGGATTCTCCATGGGCATCTCGATCATCTCGCGCAGCTGGCGCTTGACCTCCTCCAGGCCACCAACGTCGTCCCAGGTAACCTTCGGGACTTCGACTAGAACCTCCCGCATGGCGCTCGGCTCCAGCTCCTTCAGTGCGTCATTGAAGTCGTCATAGGTGACCTTGATGCGCTCCAGTATCTCCACCGGTATGGGCTTGCCCAGCTCCAGCTCGGGCACGAAGCGCGAGAGGCACTTCATCGCCGCCTCGCGCGCTAAGGCCATCAGGTCCGCCCCTACGAAACCGTGGGTCATGCTGGCGAAGTAATCGAGGGAGACGTCGTCCCCCAGCGGCATGCCACGGGTATGGATCTCCAGGATCTCCTTGCGACCTTCCTTGGTCGGCACCCCTATCTCGATCTCGCGGTCGAAACGGCCGGGCCTTCTGAGGGCCGGATCGATAGCGTCCTCGCGGTTGGTGGCTCCGATGACGATGACCTGCCCCCTGCCCCCCATTCCGTCCATGAGCGTCAGGAGCTGCGCCACCACCCTCCTCTCGACCTCGCCGTGGACCTCCTCGCGCTTGGGCGCGATGGAGTCCAGCTCGTCCACGAAGACGATGCTGGGCGCGTTCTTCTCCGCCTCGTCGAACTTCTCGCGCAGCTTCTCCTCGCTCTGGCCGTAGTATTTGGAGATGATCTCCGGGCCTTGGATGGAGAAGAAGGCCGCGCCCGCCTCATTGGCCACCGCCTTGGCGATGAGCGTTTTCCCTGTGCCAGGAGGTCCGTACAATAGGACGCCCTTGGGCGGGTCGATCCCCAGGCGCTCGAAGAGCTCGGGGTGCTTCAGAGGCAGCTCGATCATCTCACGGACGCGCTGCAGCTCTTCCTCAAGTCCCCCCACATCATCATAGGTAACCGAGGGGGCGACGGAGGCCTTCTGCTCTATCACCTCGGTCCTGACGACGAGCTCGGTCTGGTCCCCCACCACCACGACCCCGTTCGGAGCGGTCTGCACCACGACGAAGGGAATGAAGTTGCCCATCAGGGCGATGTTGGGTATGATGATCTCGTCCCCTCGGACCAGAGGGCGATTGTTGAGGCCTTTCTTCACCAGGTCCTCGACCCCCGTCCCGAAGCGGATGTTCTTCCCTTGGGGGAGGATCTTCGGGGCAACTGTGATCTTCTGAGCTGGTTGGGGGTCGGCCTTCATCACCACCACCTTCTCTCCGATGGAGATGCCAGCATTAGACCGGATCATGCCATCGATGCGGATGATGCCCATGTTCTCGTCCTCCTGAGGCGCCCGGAAGACCTTGGCGGCGGTGCTCCTCTTGCCAACGATCTCGATGACATCGCCTACCTCGACCCCCAGGTCCTTTCGGGTCTTGGTATCGACCCTAGCCCTTCCTAGACCGACCTCCGATTGATGCTGCGCCCGCACGACCCGCAGCGTCACCCCTTGCGACATTGCCCCCTCGGCCAGAAAAACGTCTGGACTCGGTATAAACCTTTGGTGAGCGTAGCTGAGAACGCTAACGCTTGCCCTTGTCTTTCTTGCCGTCAAATGCGATGAAAGCGAAGAGTGCCGCCGAATCGATCATCTCAGCCTCCGCGAAGGATTATAGGTGACCACGTTCTTCGCCGCCGCATGCAGTTCGCCCCGGAATGCGTCCCCTGCTTGCTCAACCGAGTCCTGTACGAGGTGGAACTGGTCGCTCCTGAAAAAGCGGAGGAGGCGATGGCCGAGAGCCTGCACGTCCTCTCCTCCGACTTCCCAAAGGGCATGAACTCCGCCAAACTCGCCACCATCGTGCATGAGAGGGCATACGCCATTAGCGGCTCCAAGGATCCCTATGCGGACCTGAAGCGGCGAAGCGATCAGGCCGCCGAGATGGTGTTCCCCAAGGCCAAGAGGTTGGTCGAGGGAGCCGAGGACAGGCTGGAGATGGCGGTCCGAGTGGCCATCGCTGGGAACGTCCTGGACTTTGGGATCGAAGTGGGATTCGATAATCCAGAGGAGCTCGTCAAGGGTTTCGACAAGCTGGTCGGAGAGGGGCTGCGCGTCAACGACCTGGAGAGAGCGCGAGGGTTGATGCGCAAGGGAGGGAAGGTCCTCTACCTCCTGGACAACTGCGGTGAGTCCGTTTTGGACCGCCTCCTGGTCCAAGAGATCAAGCGCCTAGGTCCCAAGGTGATAGGCGTGGTCAAGGGCGAGCCCATCCTGACGGACGTGACCATGGAGGACGCCGAACGGGCGCATCTGGACATGGTGTTCGACGAGCTTCTGTCCACCGAGTCCTTCGCCGTCGGCATAGATGTAAGGAAGGTCGGACCGAGGCTGAGGAAGGAGCTGGAGGAGGCGGACTTGATCCTTTCCAAGGGCATGGCCAACTTCGAATCGCTCTCCGACGAGCCATATAGGCCGGTGCTGTTCCTCCTGCGGGGCAAGTGCGAGCCGGTGTCCCGGCTGATCGGCGTCCGACGGGGCGACAACGTGGCCAAGCTTTGGCCTTGAATCCGCGAAATCGGATCGAGCTCTCTAATTTTATATATCGATGGGAACCTGCGGATTAGCGTTATCGGGAGAGAGGAATATGACACGTGGCGTCACCCAAGCGGTCGTCCTCGTTGGAGGTGAGGGCACACGCCTTCGCCCTCTGACCAACAATCGCCCCAAACCATTGCTGCCTGTCCTTGGCAGGCCATGCGTCGAATATACTTTGAAGGCGCTCGGCGCCGCAGGCATCCAGAAGGTCTACCTGGCCTGTGGCTTCAAGTCCATGGAGGTTGTGAGGGCCATAGGGGACGGGAAGCAGCTTGGCCTCGAAATCATCTTCGCGTTCGAGGAGGAGCCGATGGGCACTGCAGGTGCGGTCAAGCTGCTGGAGAGCAAGCTGCCCGAGACCTTCGTGGTGGCGATGGGGGACGTCCTGATGGACATCGACTTCGATCACCTGATCCGGTTCCACAAGGATTCCGACGCCGAGGTCACCATCGCACTGACGGAGGTGGAGAGGCCAGAGCAGTTCGGGATCGTAGGACTGGAAAAGGATGGGCGCATCTCCCGGTTCAAGGAGAAGCCCAAGCCCGAGGAGGTCTTTTCCAACCTCATCAACGCCGGGGTCTACGTGCTGCAGAAGGACGCCTTCAAATATGTGCCAGAGGGCACCAAGTTCGATTTCTCCAAGAACCTCTTCCCCAAGCTCATGGAGGAGGGGAAACCCTTGTTCGGCTCCCGCCTCCGGGGGATGTGGCACGACATAGGGAGGCCGATCGACCTGCTCAGGGCGAATCAGGGCATGGCTGAGCGGAAGGGGGTTAACCGGCAAATCGTCGGCACCTCGACCGAAGGCAAGATCTATGGAAACAGGTTCTTTGCCAGCGGGGCGAAGATCGAAGGCCCGGCGTACTTGGGCGATGACGTCCGCCTAGGGGAAGGGGCTGTCGTGAGCAGGTCCGGTGTCGGCCGGGGGACCGTGGTCGAGGGCGGGGCCATATTGTTCGACTCCCTGGTGCTGACCAACTGCAAGGTAAGGAGGGGCGCCCGCCTGCGGGGGAGCATCGTCGGAGACAATTGCCTCGTGGGGGAGGGCGTGGTCCTTGAGGACTGCGTCCTGGGCGACAACGTCAGCGTCAAGGGGCCGGCCAAGCTCGAGGGGAAGACCCTGGAGAGCTAGGGCGCGGGCTCAAATATTGGTAGATGGTATCGGGCGCGATGCGCTTCCGGGTCGACAAGTTCGAGGCCTTCCTCATCCTCTCCAGCTTTCTCTGGGGGACGAGCTTCGTCGCCTCCAAGATAGGCGTAGGGGAGGTGGACCCCTTCCTCTTCGCCCTTCTGCGCTGGCTGATCGCCGCGCCAGTTCTCATGCTCGTGGCGTATCTGTTCGCGGACTTCGACCTGTCCATCTTCAAGGACAAGATCCTCTGGCTGGTTGGATTGCTGAATGCCGTCGGCCTATTCCTGCAGAACGCGGGAATGACTAACACCAGCGCCACCAACGCCGTGCTGCTCGTGGACATAAACGTGGTGTTCGTGGCCATTCTCGCCTCGCTGATCCTCAAGGAGGCGATCACAAAGTTCACCATCATCGGTCTTCTCATCGGCCTCCTCGGTGTGTTCATCGTATCCACCGGGGGGGACCTGGGCAAGATGACCGACGGCAGCCTGGTCGGGAACTTGCTAGTGTTCGCGGCCGGCATCGTGTGGGCCTTCTACATCGTATATCAGAAGATGGCGGTAGACAAGCACCCCGACGTCCTGATGATGACCAGCTCCGTGGTGGTCACTACGTTGATCATCAGCATCCCTATCGCCCTGGTCTTCACCCAGAGCTACGCCCTCCCCGCTAGCGGGTTCATGGCCGCCGCATACGTGGCTCTGGTCTGCACCGGTGGGGCCTTCATGCTCTACATCGCCGGCCTTCGGGGAAAAGGGGCGACGGACTCCTCCATAATCCTCCTCCTGGAGATAGTGTTCGCCATGCTGTTCGCGTTCTTGATCCTTGGCGAGGTCCCGGACGCCCTCACGGCCGCAGGCGCCGCCCTAATCGTCTCCGCTATCGTCCTGGTATCCATCCAGGAAAGCAACGGGAGGAGGAAGAAGGCCGCATAGGGCCTACTTCATCAGCAAGCCCTGCGCCCGATCCCTCTGGTCGACACCGACCGCTACCTGCACCTCGGAGGCCTTCGGCCCGAGGATGAACATGCTCTCGATGTTTATTCCCGCCTTGGCCAGCTTCTTTGTGATCTTAGAAAGCTCACCTGGCTTGTCGGACATGGAGATTACCAGCACGTCCCGCTCGACGAATTCGAACCCTCCCGCCTTCAATACACGACGAGCGCTCGCCTCATCATCCGTAATCACGTGGACGATCGACGGACCCTTCCCTAGGTCGGTGGAAATCCCACGTATGTTCACAGCGTTCTTGGCTAAAACCTCTGCAAGCCTGGAGACCTCGCCAGGCTTGTCCATTATAGAAACCTCGAACTGCTTGGTCGTCATCGTCCTGTCTATTTGGTCGGCTTTGTAGAAAAGGATTTCGATTCTACTCCTCGATATAGCACATATAAAAAAGATAAATTTATGATAAATCGGAGAAAAAATACGAAAATTCTATTCAAGCGGCTAATGAAATGACGATTACGAATATGGCTGCAAGGATTATGAAGCCCACGGCCCTACCAGCCTTGTTGATCAGGAAGAAGTGAAGTGTCCCGCTAGCGACCTTCCCTCCCAGCCCGCATTGCCTCAACACCGATAACGCCACATCGGAGCTTAGCTTGGACTGGCCGCTCGCCCTGTCACCGAACTTATATGACGATTCCACGACTACCGTGCCGCGCGGCGCAAACCTTAGAAGGTCGAACAGGACCTTGAAGCCCCTCTTCTCGAACCTCTCCTCATTCACGGCGATGATATCCTTCGCCAAGTCCGTCCTCATGGCGAAGAACCCGCTCATGGTGTCCTTGGTAGACGATCTCCTCTTGAACCATAGGTAGGTGGACGCGAGCCGATGAGCGCCGCCAGACCCTATCTTCCTTGACAAGCTGAGAGGTTCCATCCCCTCCCGCACCGCCACCACCAACTTGGCACCATGCTGTATCTCCTTCATGAGGTCCCTGGCCTTGGCAGGAGGGTGCTGGAAATCGCAATCCATGACCACGAAGCCCATGGTCTTCACGGACTTGATGCCGTCGACCACCGATCCGGTCAAACCTCGTTCCGCAGGGTTCCTTTGGATCAGGTTCAGGCCTAGGCGATTGTGCATCATGGCCTGGATCGATTCGACCGTCCCGTCCTTCGACCCGTCATCGACGACCGTGATGCTCACGCCAGGGTAGAGGTGGAAAAGCTCCTCGACCATGTTCCTGACGTTACCTACTTCGTTCAAAGTAGGAATGACGATGGTGAAAAGACCGTGGTCTATCTCTCCCTGAACCTCTCCCATGTCCTACGAAAGAAAGCCTACGGAGTATAAATCTCTTACTATTTAATATGATTATGCAAATAAAATTAAACTATAGCTAACTAATGGCCAAAGAAGGATGGCTGTGGCCTATGCTTCAGATGCTATCTTAAATAACGTCGAAGGGATTGGGACTGTGCTGATGTACACTGTGTCCGTTGGCGTCTGCGCCTACAATGAGGGCAAGAACATCGGTGCCTGCCTCGAGTCCCTCGCCCAACAACAGCTGAGAGGCTTCGAGGTCATCGAGATCATCGCCGTCTCCAGCGGGAGCACGGATGACACGGACGAGGTCATAAAGGGGTTCGAGGCCAAGGACCATCGGATCAGATTGAGCAGGCAGGAGAAGCGCGAAGGTAAGAACTCTGCGATAAACCTCTTCATGTCGCTCTCGAAAGGCGATATCCTGGTCCTCGCCAACGCCGACAACCGTTTGGCTCCGGGGGCCCTGCAGGCGCTCCTGGACCCCTTCGAGGACGAGGAGGTGGGCGTGACCGGAGGACATCCCGTTCCGGTGAACGGAAAGGACAGCGTGGTGGGGTTCGCGGTGAACATGCTCTGGGACATGCACCACCGAGTGGCTCTGGCCTATCCTAAGGTAGGTGAGCTCATGGCCTTCCGTCGTCTTGACCAAAGGCTTCCCACCTGCACCCAGTCCGACGAGGACATCATCCGCATGGAGCTGGAGAAGAAAGGGTTCAGCACGGTATACGCGCCCCAGGCGATCGTCCACAACAAAGGGCCCGAGCACCTGAGGGACTTCGTCAAGCAGCGCACCCGCGTCAACATCGGGGAGAAGTACATGAAGCGCCTCTTCGACCATCAAGTCCCGACCTGGGACTCGCGCCTTCTTTTCCAAGCCTACATCTCCTTCCTGAAGGACAACAAAGGCAGCCTGACGAAGGCCCTGGCGGCTATGGGCCTCGAGGCCTATGCTCGGGTTTACGCCACCGTCTATGTAGCCCTGGACAAGGGGGATAAGGCGGTATGGCAGCAGGTGTCGTCCACCAAGGATCTCGGCAAGGTGTGATGTCCCTACCCAAGGATGAGGTCGACCGCTCGATTGAAATCAAAGCCCGAGGTCACTTGGATCCCTTTGGAGCCGATCCTGCGGGCGAGCTCCATCTCCCTCTCGCTGTCGCCGACCACGTATGAGGATGAAAGGTCGATGTCGAAATCCTCCATGGCCTGGAGGACCATGCCGATGTTGGGCTTTCGGCATTCGCACCCCTCTTCGGGGAGATGCGGGCAGAAATAGATGGCGTCGAGCCTCGCCCCGTCCTTGGCCAGGTCCTGGCGCATCTTATCGTGGATCTCGGAAAGCTTAGAGGCGGTAAAGAACCCCCTCCCCACCCCCGACTGGTTCGTGACCATGATGACCAGGAAGCCAGCGTCATTGAGGCGCTTGATGGACCTGCCGACGCCCTCGTACAGAGTCAGCTGCTCGGGCGAAGGGCAGTAGGGGACGTCCTTGGCGATGGTGTCGTCCCGGTCGATGAAGACCGCGCGGCGGCCGAAGACCCCTTTCTCGACCAGCCCGCAGATGACGTGGGCGGCGGCCATGTACCCTTCTTGGACGCGAGGGGTGCTCTTGGAATCAATGACGAGGGCGACGTCCACCACCTCCCTGAGCTTGCCCGTGGCGCCAGAGAATCCTATGGTGGTCGCGCCCAGCTCCTTGGCCTTGGTCACGGCCCGGAGCACGTTCTTGGAGTTCCCCGAGGTGGAGATCCCGATGACCGCGTCCCCCTCCCGGACATGGCCCTCCACCTGCCTCTCGAAGACCGTCTCGTAGGAATAATCGTTGCCTATGGCGGTGATGCTGGAGAGGTTGGTCAAGGCCATGGCGTTCAAGGGCGCCCGCTCCATCATGTAACGCCCGGAGAACTCGGCGGCGATGTGCTGCGCGTCCGCCGCGCTCCCCCCATTGCCGAATAAAAGGACCTTCCCCTTGGATTTGAAGACCCTGACCAGCGCCTCGGCCACTCGTAGCACCTGGCCACCGTCGACAGAGGAGATCACCGCCGCGCTCTCCTCGAGCTCCCTACGCACCAGCTCGCTCATGCCTTGTATCTCCAGGTCTGCAGGCCGTTCTTGTCGAAGGAGAAGTTCTGCACCGTCACGCCAAGCTTCGCCAGGTTGTTCGCCACCAAATGCTTCCTCTCGTAATCGCAGATGAAGAACATATAGCCCCCTCCCCCAGCGCCCGAGATCTTGCCGCCGATGGCGCCGCTCTCCCTGGCCGTGGAATAGATGGAATCGATGTGAGCGTTGGTTATATGGCTGGTGAATTTCTTCTTCTGCTCCCAGGACTCGTGGAGCAGCTCTCCGATCCTGCGGATATCGCCCCTCATCAAGGCGTCCTTGGTCTCCAGGGCGAGGCGTTTGGCGTTGTCCAAGGCCTCGATCACCTGCCTTTGCCCTTCCTTGACGCCCGACCTCTGGGATTCGATTATGCCTCCAGAGTCGCGCGTCTTTCCAGTATAGCAGAGCAATAGGTGATAATGCAGCTCGTTGAGCACGTCCGGTTTTATCCGGAGGGGGGTGACTATGGTGTCCTCCTTTCTGAACTCCATTAGGTTGAAGCCGCCGAAGGTGGCGGAATAATGGTCCTGCTTGCCACCAGGGAAGCCGAGCTCCTCCCTCTCCAGGACGTAGGCCAGCCTCGCAATGTCATACTGCGACATAGGCACGGACAGCCACTCCGAGACCGCCCCGATTAGCGAGACCATGACCGTGGACGAGCCTCCCAGACCTGAGCCAGGTGGCGCATCGCTGTGCAGGAACATGTCGAAGCCATGCTTGACCTCGAAATGGTTGAGCACGGCCTTGATCAGGTCCAGGTTGCCGTCGTACCTAAGCATGGAACCATTCGCCGACCAGCTCTCGTCCTTGGCGAAGTCCAATGATCGGATGCGCATCTCCCGGTCGCCTCGTGGGGCGACGGTGCAGTAGGCGTGCATGTCGATGGTGGCCGAGAGAACGATCCCTCCGCGATCCTCGCTATATGGAGGGACATCGGTTCCACCACCAGCGAACGAGATGCGAAGGGGCGCCTTGCTGCGGATCAGGGACTTGGCCTCGGTCATCCAAGCACCGTATAGCCTCCAGGATATTTACCATCTTTCGGCCATTGAGCGATCCCAATATTCTGGCGCACAGAGGATTAATTACGGCGGAGATTCTTGAAGGCGCGACCATGATCGGGCGCAAATCCCTATTCGTGTTCTCCACCCTGGCGGTCAACCTGATATTCCAGCTAGTGGGGATGCTCTTCCTCACCCGCCTCTATCCACCAGAGGTATATGGAAGCATAACGTTCGCCCTCTCCTTCGTGGCCATTTTCGACTGCCTGGCGAATCTGGGCTTCAACGCCGCGCATGTGAAGCGCGTGTCCGAGGGCAAGGACCTGAGCGATTGCGTGTCCACCTTCGTCGTCCTCAAGCTGGTCCTCACCTTCTCCATGGCCGCCATCGTGCTGGCGAGCGTGTTCCTCTGGACCGATGTCCTGGGGAACTATCTGAGTCCAGATGCCAAGTCGCTGATCGAGATCTTCCTCCTCTATCAGGTGATGTACGACCTGGTGAGCATAGCCATCCTGACATTCAATGCCCGGACGGAGATGTCCAAGGCCTATCTCGTCAACCTACTGGACCCGCTGGTGCGCATTCCTCTGATCGCCATCATCGCCCTCTCGCAAGGCAGCATCTACCAATTGGCGATGGCGTACATCGTTGGGAGCAGCCTGGTCCTGATATTCGGCCTCTTCCTCCTGAGGCGCGAACGCATCCCCTGGAAGAAGCCTACGTTCTACCGTTCCTATCTGGCCTTCGCCTTGCCCATGGCCCCCATCGCCATCCTCGAGACCGTCTCCAACAACATCGATAAGCTTCTCATCGGCGCCATCGGGGACACGACCGGCGTCGCCTACTACGCGTCCGCGAAATACCTCCTTTGCGCACTGGGGGCCGTGGGTCTCGCCGTCTCCCTCAATGCCTTCCCCGCCTTCTCCTCCTCATGCTCCAGAGGCAACTATGTCGAGGTCAGAAGGGTTTCCAGGGAAGTGGAGAAGTACATCTCCGTCCTCATCGTGCCCATCATCATAGTGCTTGTCCTCTTCCCGATGGAGATCTGCATCTTCTTCTTCGGCCCCACGTTCTCCTCGGCCGGCGAGCCATTGAGGTACCTGTCCGTAGCAACCCTATTCGTAGTACTGAACCAGGTCTACCTCTCTCAGATCCTGGGACTCAACAAGCCCAAGCTATCGGCCAAGATCGCCTTCCTGGATTTCGTTGTCTTCCTCGGGCTGATGCTCTATCTCATACCGCCCGAGATACTCGGTCACCCGGCGGGTAACATGTCCTTCGTGGGAGCGGCGGTGGCTGCGGCCATCACCGCGATAATGACCACCACCGTCACCAGGTTCGCAGTCTGGAAGCTGACTGGGACCAAGCCCAATCCGCGCATGTTCCTCCATGCTCTAGCAGCGATCACCACTTGCTTGGTCCTGGCCATCATCTCCATCGTCCTTCCGTTGCACGAGATATTCGGGGCGGGCCACGAGATATTCGGGGTGGTGCTCTACATCCTCCTGGCCTACCTCACGTTCGAGGGGATGCTCTATTTCGTCAAGGAGCTGACAAGGGCGGACATCGATTTCCTGATGGACCTATTCAGCATTAGGAAGATGTGGAAGTACGTCCGCACCGAGCTTGGTGGCAAGAGGCAGTAGGTAGGGATTAAGTCCTGGCCTGTTGATTAACCGGGCGTGCAAAGAAAACCGGCGCTGGTATCGGTCATCATCCCCACGCTCAACGAGGGCAAAGCCCTGCCCATCTGTCTTCGCTCGGTCATCGCCCAGGGCTATGGCGAGATAGAGACTGTCGTGGTCGATTCCGGGTCCAGGGACGGCACCAGGGAGGCCGCCTTGGAGGCAGGCGCAACGATCGTCGACTATCCTGGTCGGCCTCTAGGGGCAAGGTACGAAGGGCTGTTGAGGAGCAAGGGCGAGGTGGTACTGCTCCTGGATGCGGACCAGGTACTTTTCGATGACACCGTCCAAAGGGCGGTCTCCGCCATCGAGGGCTTAGACATGCTGGTCCTCGAGGAGTCCTCCTATCGGCCCCAAGGCTTCCTGCAGAGGTCCATTGCCAGGCAGAAGGAGGCCCTGCAGCGCCATGGCGATCAGGGCGAGCTACCCCCCCACTGCTATCCCCGAATCTACCGCCGAGAAATACTGGAGGCTACCTTCTCCCGCCTGCCCAAGGAGATGCTCGGTGAAATATTCGCCTTCGATGACCGCGTCCTCTTCGCCAAGGCGCAGGGCATATCCAAGAGGGTGGGCTTCCTTCCCAAGGGGGTCATGCACATAGAAGAGAGCAGCTGGAAGGACATGATGCGCCACGCTTATCGCCAAGGGAAAAGCGCGAAGGGCCTCGAGGCGCTGGGCCTGGGAGAGGACGCCATTGCCCCCGAGTCCTCTCTAATCCTGCTGAAGAGAGCGGCCAGGAACCGCTACCTTGCCTACTCCGTCCTCAAGGAGCTGTCCTTCCGCACGGGAAAGGCCCTAGGATGATCGTCGAGCCCCAAGGAGGCGCTCATAGAGCTCAAGGTAGCGAGAGGCCACATCTGGCCAACCGGAGATCTTCTGGCTGAAGGGGCCGACCTTGAGGTCCTTCCCTCCGTCCTGGACCTGGGCTATCATGTCCGCGACATCCTCAGGCTTGGGTGGCCAGTCCACGCCCAGGCAACCCGGCTCGGACGTGAACTCGGTCAACGCCGCGGACCTGGCCACTATGCAGGGCGTGCCGCTGGCCAACGCCTCGGCGACCACCAGACCATAGGCCTCTGCGGAGGAAAGGAGGAGCAGGCAGGAGGCCCGGGCATATTCTTGCGCCAGGGCATCCTCGCCCACCTCGCCTAGGAATTCCACCTGGTCCTCCAGGTCGAGGTCGGAGACGAGCCTGCGCAGCTCCCCCTCGTCGGGGCCGGTGCCCACCACCCGCAGGTGCGCCCTCCGATTCCTCCCCTTCAGCACCGCCAGTGCCTCGAGCACATGGTCTAGGCCCTTGTAGCGCATCAGCCTTCCCACATAGAGCAAGGAGTCCGGATGGCGGGGCAGGTCGAGCCTATTCCTTAGCGCTATCCCCGGAGAGATGACCACGACCTTATGCACCAGGTCGGGGAAGTCAACCAGCAGCTTTGCCTTCTCGCATTCCGATGCGCAGGTGATGGCGTCCGCCCTCCGTAGCCCGATTACGCCCACTTTCTTGTAGAGCTGGAAGAGGGCGTTGCGGACCGCGGTATGTCCCTTGCCGTGATAGTGGGGGCTGAAGACGTATGGCATTGATCGCAAGGCGCACAGCATCGCCGACTGGAAGGAGAGAAGGATGTGGAAGTTATGCACATGGACGATATCGAATTCCTTGGCGCTGAGCGCCTTCCTCATGAAATTAAGGGCACCGCGGTTGAAGCCGCCCAAGAGCAGCCGGTCCTGGGGGAAGCGGACGACCCTGACCCCCTGCACGCGTTCGTCTTGGAAACCCCCCTTGGTCATCACCGCGGCCGTGACCTCATGGCCCCGTCGGACGTACTGCTCGCAAAGCTCCTTGACCGTGATCTCCACGCCCCCTATGACCGGGGGATAGAACTTCGAGACGACGAGTATCCTCAAATGTCTCCCCTCCCTACCTTCGCCTTGGCGATGGCCCGATCCACGAAGTTCTTCTTCTTGAGAGCGAAGCGCATGGCGCAGAATAGCATGATCAGAGCGGTCAGCTGCAGCAAGGCGCCCGCCATCCAACCCCAGGTCACGTCAAAGTATGGTACCCCTGAGGGCGTGCTATCGCTGAAGAACGCGCTTGCGATCAATGGCACATAGAGCAGCATGCAAACGGTCGAAATCCACCGGTCCTCCGCCCCCCAGATGAGGAGGAGGGAGATGGGCAGCATGAAGTAACCCACCGCGGTTCGCGAGTAGACGATGACGAAGGCGGTGAGGACGACCAGCATGCCCTCCAGCAAGGTCATCTTCCTGCGTAAGGCGAACAGGTAAGCTCCCACCAAGGTGGAGATGGTGAGAATGAGGAAGACCCAACTGGGGAGCGCCAACCCACCCATCTGCAAGAAGTCCCAGAAACTCGTCCCACCGGTAGGGCCGACATCAGGGGAGCTGAAAAAGTAGTACATGGGGAACTCAAGGAAGTCGATTGGACACACGATGAGGTAGGGAATGGCGACGAACAGGCTCACCGCCGCGATGATGGCTAGATGCACCCGTCTCTCATGCCTATCCTCTACCTCGTGCCATATGAAGGGATAGAGGAAGACGTTGATGACCTTGGTCCAGGCGCCGACCGCCATGACAAACACGCTCTGCCTCCATCTACTCAAGGCCGCCAGGACGATGGAGAGTATGAATAGCCAAATCATGATCGATTCGTCCTGGATGCCCCCGACGGTCTCTACCGCACCCACCGGGACCCAGATGAACATGAAGGCAGCGAAGAAGGCCCGTTTGTCGTCGAAGCGCCGTAGGCCCCAGTAGATGGTGAGGGACGTGAGCAGGACGAATATGGAGAACCAAATCTGGTAGGCGAGATTGCCACCGTTCGCAAGCTGGGCTGGCACCATCAGGTAGACGATGAGCGGAGGGCTCTCGCACGGGATGTCGCGGTATAGCCACAGGCCGTCGATGATGCCTTGCGTGCGGTAGCGGTAATACGAAATATCCACCACCGGGCCGACCTGGGAGTCGATTATCCCCCTTCCCCAAAGCACGTCGATGGCGATGAGCGCCCCGTATAACAGAGCCCAGGTCAGGATGAGGAGATAGGCCCGCCTTTTTGGATGGAATATCCTTGATGTGAGCGTCTGGGCATCGCTCTGCGGCATTCGCTCTGGATTCACAATGGCGTTATTTCTACTTTTCATCGAATTAAAAAAAAAGGGCGGGGGACCGCCCAATTGGGGGGAATGAATCAGCGTCTGCGCCTGAGCACCAGGAATCCCGCGACCGCCACAATGGCTAGGGCGCCGACCACCGCCACAATGCCCATCGAGCTGGTCAACGAGTCCATCGGCCCAAGGCTGCTTATGCTCAGCTGGTGAATGGAGAAGCTCGGTACGTAGACAAGGAACTGGCTCACTCCCTCGGACTCCATCACGCAATAAACGGCGTCTGAGGAGTCGGAGCCGTCCGCGTACAGGACCTCGAGCGGATTGGTCGTGGTCTTGATCGGAGCGCCATCGAGCTCCAGGATCAGCTCTCCCTTCTGGCTGTCCAGCGTTTGCTGGTCGACATTAAGTATGACCACCTTTCCTTTATGGTCCTGGTCCTCGACCTGGATCCGGATGCGGTCGCGCTCTGTGCTCAGGAGCTGAAGGCGGAACTCGTCGCGGTACTCCATTGTGTCGTAGCTGGTCACGCCGTTCCTAAGCACCAGGGAGATCTCCCCGGCGACGCGGCCTTCGGAAATGGCCGTCAGGATGGCGTCCTCGTTCATATGGTGATGCGAGAACACCGGCTTCGCTCGGAACATCACGTGGTCGTAGGACACGGTCACGTTGACATATGTCCCCTGGCCCGAGGTTTCGATGGTGATGTTACCATCATCTGTGGATATGACCCCGTAGGCTCCGTCGCCGAAGACGGCGACCGCGCTCCGTGAGCAGTTCGTGCCGTCCATCATCTCTGTTTCGCCGTTGTCTCCGTCCCGCTCATTTCTCTCCGAAACCTCGGGGGAGAGGGGGAGGGCGTTCATGCCCGGAGCAAGAAGGAAGGAGACACTGGTGTTCGTCTCATTGGACACCACATGGTACATGCCGGTCGGATTGTCGTGGATGATTGCTTGGATTGAATCGTTTTGGATCAGCATCACCGCCCCGTGCAAGCTGACGTTCGATGGCGTGAAACCGAGGATTTGGATGGAGTCGAAGAAGGTGACCTCGCCCGTGCGATTCTTTAGAGCGTAGTCGCTCACGTCCCCCGAGCTTTCGTCGAAGGCGAACGTGATGAACTTGCCGTCCGCGACCCCATCCGTCAAGTTGAAGTGGCCGAAGAGCTGCTTCCTGTAGCCCTCCTGGACCGCGTCCTCGTCGTTATTTCCGTTACCATTGCTACCGCCATTGGACCCTGATTCGTCCTTCCATTGCTGGCCATGATCCGAACCATTGCCGTTTCCGCCATCGTCCGGCCCGCCCTGTCCGTTGCCTTGGGCCAGCACGACCGTCGGCACGAACGAGAGGAGGCATATGGCGAATGCAATTGCAAGCAGCTTGATGGAGATCATCTTGCTCATTTTCGTCCCTTGAAAAGCAACCGGCAGAACGGATTAATGCGTTTTATGGTGCAAGCTTCGAACCTATTGGTCCAAATCTCGAACCGAGGCGAGTCCGACGAGCGCCTGCTAAAAAGAAGATAGCTTCAGGGCATGCTTTAAGAACGATAAGGGGGAATCTTCCCTCGTGAACCCCTCCGCCTTAGACCTATTCCTGCGAGCTTGCTTTGCTGGCTTCTCCCTGATTCTCTTGCTAGTCTCCTTGGCGGCAGCGCGGAGGACGAAGGGGTATCGCATGACCATGGTGGCGCTCTCCTTCCTTGTCATGACTGTAATATCCTGGTTGGTGCTCCTTTCGAGCTTCCTCGGCTGGTCCGACTTTGAGATGAGCGCCTGGTTGGTGCTCCTGGAGCTGGCGGTGCTGGTGCTGCTCTACTTCTCCTTACTGAAGAGATGAACGCCGATGGACGAAGCGCTCAACCTGGAGAACCGACGCCGGATATACCAATACGTGTCCAAGCATCCTGGCGCATACCTCCGGGAAATGGAGCGTGAGCTCGGCCTTCAGACCGGGGTGCTATCCTACCATCTGGACTACATGGAGAAAAGGCAAATATTGAGGGCGCAGGATGATGGGTACTACAAGCGCTACTTCCCCGCGGACCGGTTCCACCTCCGCGACCGCAAGGTCATCTCCGTGCTCATGCAACCCGCTCCGCGCAAGATATTGATCTTCATTTTGGTCCATGGCCCAAGCACCTTCAATCAGCTCCTGCAGGAGATGAGCTGCGCAAAATCCACTCTGTCATATCATTTGGGGCGGATGACGAAGCGCGAGATACTCAGCGTGGAGAAGCGGGAGAAGGAGTCCTGGTATGACGTCAAGGACGCCGATGCCACGGCAGACCTGCTCATTGCCCTGAGGGAGAGCCTCGAGTGCGACGCCGTCGACCGCTTCGTAGAGATATGGGAAGAGCTGGGAGTTACACGCAAGAATTGACTCTCTTCACATCCATGCTTTAAACGATTCGGAAACGTCCTTAAAGGCTAATTACGCAAATCGTAAGGAATTTGATTAATATCGTAGATGAAACCCAGCAGGTTTAAATTGGCTAAAGGCTTTCAATGGAAACCATGTCGGGAAATGCGGGGAATCCGCCTGAATCGTCGGCCCCTTATGACAAGAAGAAGGGGGGCGGCATGACGATGTACGCCTTGGTGGCGATCATGCTCGTGGTCGGCCTGGTGGTCGGTTACTTTATTGGAGCATCACTCGCCCAACCAGCACAGACCAATGATGACCTTGATGATATTCTTGATCGCGGGCAGCTTTTAGTGGCTTCGGACACTACCTGGGCCCCGTTCGAGATCTACAACGCGACATCCCAACAATATGAAGGTGTCGACATTGAGATTGCCCAGAGGATTGCTGACGAACTTGGGGTAGACCTTGTGATCAAACCCCTGGGCTGGGACGCGGTTCTCGCTGCGGCTCAGACCGGCCAAGCGGACATATCAATCTCATCGATCACCATAACGCCGGAGAGAGCAGAGTCGGTCGATTTCTCTGACCCCTACTACTCGGCGAATCAGGCCATACTTGTCAAAGCCGACAGTGGCATCCACACACTATCGGACCTGGATGGCAAGAAGATAGGCTGCCAGCTCGATACCACTGGCGCAATTTGGGTGAGTGAGCACCTTGTCCAGACCGGCAATGTCAGTGAGAACGACTTCATCCAATATTCGGACATTCCCAGCGCGGTAGCCTCGTTGGATGTGGGGACCGTAGATGCGGTGATTTGCGACACCCCAGTGGCAATCGCCTATGCAAAGGACACGCACTTCGACTTCCGGGTCGCCTTCACCATCTATACCTACGAGGATTATGGGGTCATGATCGCCAAGGGCAACACCGCCTTGAAATATGAAATCAACCGGATTCTCGCCGAGATGAAGGATGATGGTTCGTTGCACGCGATCCTAGTGAAATGGGGCTGCGCCTAGGACAAACCCCTTTAATTAATTCTTTATCATTGATAAAAAAAGTATTCAAAATCAGGGAGGGCGACCATGCAATTGGATTGGAGCGTTATCCCAGAGTATATCTGGTTCCTATTGGCAGGCGCGGTGCTCACCGTTTTAATCGCTGCCATTTCCATAGCACTTGGTTTCGCTGGAGGCATACTCGTCGGAATGGGGAGGATTTCCAACAATTTCTTGGTACACGGCGTCACCACTTGTTATGTCGAGGCGTTCCGTGGGACTCCGCTCCTTATCCAAATATTCCTGATATTCTTCGGTTTGCCTTCGTTGGGGATCTACTTCGATCCAATTCCAGCTGGTATTCTGGCGCTTTCCCTGAATAGCGCAGCGTACCAGGCGGAGATATTCAGGGGAGGGGTCCAATCGATTTCCAAAGGACAAATGGAGGCTTCGCGAGCCATGGGGCTGAGCTACAACCAGACCCTACTAAACGTGATCATTCCTCAAGGCTTGAGAAACGCCTTGCCCGCCTATACCAATGAGTTCATCACCTTGATTAAGGACTCGTCTTTAGTGAGCATCATCGGTGTTATGGAGTTGACGTTGAGGGGAAAGATCGTGATAGGTTTGACTTTCCAGCCTTTTGTCGTTTACATCTTCATCGCCATACTGTACTTCATCATGACCTACGTCACATCCAGGGTCCTGAGGCAGATCGAGACGAAGAAAGCGATTCCAGGCATGATAGGGGTCGAGTAAATGGTGAAGCCCATAATCGAGACCGTCAACCTTACCAAGTCGTTCAAGGCGAAGAAGTCATCCGAGGAGCACTTGGTCCTCAAGGGCATCTCCATCAAGATCATGCCTCAGAACGTCGTGACCATCATCGGTCCCAGCGGGAGCGGGAAGAGCACGCTTCTGCGGTGCCTCAACCGCCTGAACGAGCCGACCTCGGGCAAGATCTTTTTCGAAGGCTACGATGTCACGGACCCGAACATCGACATCAACCTAATCCGAACCCAGATGAACATGGTGTTCCAGAGCTTCAACCTCTTCATGCACCTGACGGCGCGGAAGAACGTGTCACTGGCCTTGCGCAAGGTCAAGAAGATGTCCGCGGCGGAC
>JAJRAN010000146.1 GCA_028682915.1 Methanomassiliicoccales archaeon
GACAATACAAACTCGGCACTGATGGGTCACGCATACGCCGACTCGAACTTCCCTGCTACAGGGGAGGTTTGGTATGGATTGACGATGGGCGATGTCTTGCCTGAACCAGCCAGTCCATCCATCGATAGCACCATGCTCTACTTGGCAATCGGAATCGTTGCAGTGGTGGTAGTCATAGCTGTAGTACTCACGCTGAAGAAGAAGTAACGCGAACCCATTCCCCTCGTTTATTATTTCAAAACAGGCAGTGGTCCACGACGTACAGGGATGCCAGTTAACGGTGCGATGCTTGCCGCCATTCCTGCCCTTGCCATGTATGTGAATGGTGTTCATTCGCCCCGACTGGAAGTCGCTCACCTTGAGCCTTAGGACCTCAATCCTTCTCATCCCCAGGTCCAGCTCGCAGTGGATGACCATCCTCTCTATCCCGGAAGCCTCGTTCCTGATCTCCCTAGCCTGTTCGTCTACGAGCAGCGCGGCAACGTGCGTCCATACCGCAAGACCGCCATGGACAACATCCTGAAACGCCTTGGATCGAGGATTGGGACTGATTTCTCCAACCATGACCTGAGGCGGACCTGTGGACGCATGATGTACCGTGCCGGGGTCCGGATCGAGCAGATCGCGCGCATATTCGGGCACGCGGACACTAGGACGACCATCCACTACCTAGGGCTCGATTACGACGACATGAGCGACGCGATGAGCCTTTACGCCCAGTATCAGAAAGCACCGATTGTACCAAAAATGGTACAAAGTGAGCTTAGCCAGATGAATGGTGGACCGATCGGGATTTGAACCCGAGGCCTCCTGATTGCAAATCAGGCGATCTTCCGGTCTGATCTATCGGCCCTTGAGATGCTGGTAACGCCCAAGCGGATAAATAGGTTTCGCGGCGCCTGGCATCTCAGAGGTATCTCAGCCTTCCCTCGACCTCGCGGCCGCAGTTCTGGTTGTTGCGTAGCCATTCCTCCAGCACCTCCTTGGCGCTCGTGGACACGACCTTGGCCTTGATGGCGTGCAGGTCCTCCTGAGCGACCCCAAGGTAGGCCTTGGAGTTCTTGGCGTGGTAGGCTTGCAAGCAGACCGAGAACCTCTGCTCGTCCAAGACCTCCTGGCCGTCCATCTTGAGGGATGTTAGTTCTGCCTTCGCGTCATCGTAGCTCGCCCTCACCCGGCCGTTCACCTGGTAGCACTCCCCCTCCCCGTTGCGGTTATCCTTGCGCATGAAGCGGGCGAACATGCGCCTGAGCAGCTCCCCGGTCACCGTGTACTTGAACAACGGCTCCCCGTACGGGAAGCAGGTGGCCACGTCCCTCAACGTGACTATCGGCCCGAGCTCCTTGGACCTGATGGAGCCGCTGGCGAGTAACATGACGTCGCTCTCCGACATCTCGGCTAGTGCATCCGCGAACAAATTCCCGAGGCTGGTCTCCTGCTCCCTCCTGGGATGCGTGTGCCTGGTGGTGAGCCGGGTGATCATGGTGGCGTACTTGTCGTCGACCATCTGCTGGTACGATCGGATGAAGCGCTCCAGGTCCTCGTCCGGCCGCAAGGACGCATCGTCGATCCGGTCCAGCCTCCATTTGTACTCCACCACGGCGTTGGTGTCGTCGTCGATGGTCAGGTCCAGCCTCCCGATCTGGTCGGTCCCCTCCCCGGCGGTCACGATGATCACGCCGTTCTCGATGACAGGCTTCTCGATCGTGGTATGAGAGTGCCCGCCGACGATCAGGTCCACCCCCCATTCCTTCCGCATCAGCTTAGCGAGCTCCACGTCCGAGTCGATCCCGATGTGCGTCAGGAGGATGGTCAGGTCGATGTCCTCCCCCTTGTAGGCGTTGGTGATCCTGCCGACCTCCTGGCTCGCCTCCTCCAAGGTCACGAAGCTGCTCAGGAGGTTGTCCCCGCGGATGGAGTCCATCACCTTCTCCGTGATAATCCCGGTGATCATGACGTCCATGCCGCCCTTCTGCAGCACCACGAAGGGGCGCATCAGCCGCTTGCTGTAGGGCTTGATGTAGAGGTTGGCGTTGACGATGGGGAAGTTCGCCACCTTCTCCAGGAACAGGAGGTGCGAGAGGCCGTAATCGAATTCGTGATTCCCCAGCGCGATCGCGTCCGGCGATAGGTAGTTGATGATGGCCATGGTGGAGATGCCCTTGTACTCGCTGTCGATTAGGTTCCCCTGCATGATGTCGCCGGCGATGAGGAAGAGTACGTTCTCCACCTCCCACCGCACATTGTTTAGTTAGGCGGAGAGGAGGCCCAATCCCCCGACGTGCCTTCCCTGGGGATCGGACTCGGCGAAGAAATCGCCGTGGAGGTCGTTGGCATGTAGAATGGTGAGCCTCTTCGTGCCCATTGCACCACCGCGGAGGAATCGTCCGCCTTCTTACTAATAGATGTGTCCTTCCGCCCGCCTACCTGCAGACGGCGCCCTTGGACGCGTCGGAGACCAGCTTGCGGTACTTGAGCAGCATGCCCTTGGGCTCCCTGTCCACCACCTTAACCTTCTCCAGGCGCGCCTTGAGCTCCTTCTCCGAGATCAGCAGCTCGATCCTCCTGGCCGGGATGTCGATGGATATCCTGTCGCCATCGCGAACCGCCGCGATCGGCCCCTTGACGAACGCTTCCGGCGAGATATGGCCGATGCACGGACCCCTGGTGGCGCCCGAGAACCTTCCGTCGGTTATGAGAGCGACCGAATCCGAGAGCCCCATGCCCGCTATCAAGCTCGTAGGAGA
>JAJRAN010000006.1 GCA_028682915.1 Methanomassiliicoccales archaeon
CCGCGTGCCCGGGTCGGACGAGCAGAAGTTGATGTAATAGGGGGCATGGGCGCTTAGGGCGACGCCCAGCTCAATGGCCCTCCGCCCGGCTTGGGCCGCCTTGGCCTCGTCCATGCGGACCTGGCGCACGAATTGCACCTCCAAAGCGGAGAAGCCTATGGCCGCGGCGCGCTCCACCGCGTCCAACGGCCCCTTGCTCCCTGGAGGGTATCCCGCAGGGCCCACGCGTATCATGCCCCCAAGAAGGAGGGCTCAGCTAATAATCTTCAGCATCCGCGGGCTGGTAGCGCGCAAAGAATAAATGGGGACGGCGCACTGTTGCGTCCGGTGACGCGGATGAAGGATGAGTCGCCCAAGGTCGAGCTGGTGCCGGTCGAGAAGCCGGTGGACGCGAACGTCATCATCGGCCAGACGCATTTCATCAAGAGCGCGGAGGACCTGTACGAGGCCATGGTCAACTCCGTGCCTGGTGCCAAGTTCGGCGTGGCCTTCTGCGAGGCCTCCGGGCCCAGGCTGGTGAGGGTCGAGGGCAACGACGGCGAGCTGGAACGGTGCGCCACCGAGAACGCCATGCGCGTCGGGGCCGGCCACACCTTCTTCGTGGTCATGCGTAACGCCTTCCCGGTCAACGTCCTGCAGCGCATCCGGGAGGTGCCAGAGGTATGCACCGTCTTCTGTGCCACCGCCAACGACGTCGCGGTGGTAGTGGCGGAATCGTCAAAAGGGAGAGGGATAATCGGGGTCATCGACGGGCAGCCGCCCCTCGGAGTGGAGACTGATAGCGATGCCAAGGAAAGGAAAGAGTTCCTCCGCAAGATCGGTTACAAGCGCTGAGCGCGCCAAGGACGAGCTGGACGAGTACGAGGTCATGGCCAAATACTACGACGTTTGGTACGAGGACTTCACCGAGGACATCAACTTCTACCGCACCCTGGCGGAGCGGAGCGGAGGGCCGGTCCTGGAATGCATGTGCGGGACGGGGAGGGTCATGATCCCTTTGGCGGATGCCGGTTTCGAAATCACCGGTGTGGACCAGAGCTCCGCAATGCTCGACATGCTCAGCTCCAAGATCGAGCTGATCGGCGGCAGGGTGGAGCGCAACATCAACGTGGTCCAAGGGGATATCCGCTCCTTTAGGACCGACGCTCGGTTCCGGTTCGCCTTCGTGCCCTTCAACTCCTTCCTGCACCTGCTCAGCCGTAAGGACCAGATCGACGCACTCAAAAATATCGCCGAGCACATGGAGGACGGTGGGGTCCTATCCATCAGCGTCTTCAACCCCAAGCTGGACAGGCCGGAGAACCTCGTCAGGCACCGGGGGACCAAGGTGACCTCCAAAGGGGAGATCATCTCCAAGTTCGAGGCGCAGACCTTCGACATCGGCAGGATGAACACCACCATCCATTTCTTCTACGACATCTCTCGCCAGGACCGTGAGTTCCGCCGGGTGACGACCAGCATGACCATCAAGCTCATGACCTACCAGGAGCTCGCCGATGCCCTCGACTATTGCGGCTTCGCGGTGGAGGCGGTCTACGGCGATTATTCGTTCTCGCCCTATCGCAAGAACAGCGAGCTCATGGCCTTCGTGGCAAGGAAGCTGTGATGGACCTCAGGCCCATAGACCTGGACCACACCCTCTCCTGCGGCCAGGCGTTCCGCTGGAGGAGGACGGGGCAGACCTGGATGGGAGTGGTCGAGGGCATGAGCGTCCGGCTCGAGCAAAGGGGGCGCCGCATGGAGGTGGAGACCGAGCTGCCCGACTCCAGGATAGAGTCGTACTTCCGCGCGGACGACGACTATGAATCCATCATCAAGGAGATCTCGAAGGAACCGTACGTGGCCTCGCTGGTCCGGCGCTTTCCGGGCCTCAGGCTCCTGCGCCAGGACCCCTGGGAGTGCAGCGCCTCCTACATCCTCGCGACCTTCTCCAACATCCCCCGGATAAAGGGGATGATCGAGCGCGTCTGCGCGCTTTATGGCGAGGAGATCGAGCCGGGGCTGCATGCCTTCCCTGAGCCCAGGTCGATCTCCGAGAACGGGGCTAGGGCGGAGACCTGCGGGCTCGGTTTCCGTTGCCAGAGGTTCATAGAGTTCGCCACCAGGGTGGACCGGGGCGGGGTCGACTTCGAGGGCTTGAAGGGTTCCAGCTACGAAGAGGCCCACAGGTCGCTGGTAGAGCTGGAGGGCATAGGGGACAAGGTGGCGGACTGCATCGCGGTCTTCTCCTTGGACCATCTGGAGGCGTTCCCGATCGACGTGCGCATCGGACGGACCCTGAAGGAAAGATACGGTGTCTCAGGTCGCTATGGAAAGGTCAGCGCCTTCGCCCGGAGCCATTTCGGGCCTTACGCTGGCTACTCCCAGGAATTCATCTACTACGCGATGGACCGCAAGAACATTGGCCCTGGATGAGGATCATTCAATCTGGCAGCTGACGCATTGGGGCGCGTTCACGCCTGTGTGCGTTTCGTAGACCTTGACCAGCATTCCGCTCTTCTTGACCATCTGGCATATGCGGCAGGTCTCGGTGACGATATCGGACCCCCCCATCATGCGCACCGCCGCCGCCTCGACCTCCTTGCGGAAGTCCTCGTACTTGCCGCTGTTCTCGATCTCCTTGCTGGTGCCTCGCTTGGCCTTTAGGTACTGCGAGATTGCGGCGTCCGTGACCCCGAAGCGCCTTGCCACCTCGGCTTGGCTGAGATGGTGCTTGTCCACCAGCTCCCTGGCCAATTCTCTGCGTATGGAGGGCAGGACATACCAAACGATCAACTCGCACGGGATCTTCATGCTAGCCACGATACCTTTAACGATATTTAAATCTTAGATGTCGGGTCTGAAACTCACCCGAATTAACTCATCCTCGAACGATCCCGCTCTCCAACTTCAATCTCTATGAGCGTCGTTTTTTTGCTGGCCATTTTTAATGATGTGGGGTTTCTATTTATACCAGTCTTTCTCATGCGTGCCATTTAAATTAGGTAAGTAAGGTCGGCCTACTCTTTAGAAGATGACGATGTGGAAAACGCCTCGAGCGAAAGTACCGAAGCGCAGATGCACGCACAATGTCCTTTAGACCAATTGTATAGGGATTTCCAGACCGGGCCTCAGGGTCTAACCGAGATTGAGGCTGCTGATCGATTGCAGAGGTTTGGACCGAACTCATTGCCAGAAAAGAAGAAGAACCGATGGCAAGGTCTGCTTATCCAGATCAAGAATCTGTTCAACGTCCTGTTGATCGTCGCTGCAATCCTTTCCTTCATAAGCGGCATAACGTCCAATGACCAGAGCTCCATCAACATGGGCATAGTTATTCTGCTGGTCGTCCTGCTCAGCGTGATCTTCAACCTTTTCCAGGAGCATCGCGCTGAGAAGGCGGTACAAGCCATCCGAGGCTTGATACCGATGAACTCAAGGGTCAGAAGGGACGGCCAGGTCAAGCAGGTTCATGTATCGGCCGTGGTTCCTGGGGATCTGATCATTCTCGAGGCGGGGGACAGGGTTTGCGCGGACGCGAGGGTGACGACCAGCTTCGAGCTTTCGGTCGACAACTCATCGCTGACCGGCGAATCGGAGCCGCAGCCTCGCTCAGCAGTGGCAATCATCTCTCCGCCAAGAGAGGTGGTAGCCTGCTCCAACCTTATCTTCGCTGGGACCACCGTCGCTTCGGGATCCGGCGAGGCGATTGTCATCTCCACTGGCTCAAGGACAGAGTTCGGCCGAGTGGTCTCGCTGACCCAGACCATCACCGAGCCGCTGAGCCCCCTGCAGATACAGCTGGACCGCGCTGCCAAGCTCAATTTCATAGTGGCGGTTACGGTCGGGACCGCCTTCTTGCTGCTGGCCTACTTCGGGCTTCACCTCGAGCTTGCTGCGAGCCTGCTGTTCATGATAGGGGTGATGGTTTCGCTTGTCCCGGAAGGGTTCCAGATGACCTTGACATTGGCGTTGGCGCTTAGCAGCCTGGAGATGTCCAAGCGACATGTCGTGGTGAAGCGCCTCTCCTCGGTCGAGGCATTAGGGAGCGCGACCGTGATTTGCACCGACAAGACCGGCACCATCACGGAAGGCCAGATGACCGTGAAGAAGATTTGGATCGGGGGTTCCAATTACGAGGTTACGGGCGAAGGGTACGAGCCTGAGGGCTCCGTTCTCCTGGATGGCCGGAGAATAATGGCCAGCGAAAGCGAGGAGCTGCTCCGTATCTGCGAGATCTCTAGCCTCGACAACACTGCCACGCTTCTGCCCCCATTAGACAGGCGCAAATCAAGGTGGACAGCGGTGGGAGATTCCACCGAGGCCGCTCTTCTCTCCATGTCTGCGAAGGCCGGGTTGGCTTCCAAGGAGGTGTTGGCAAAGAATCCTCGCATTGGGATGCTCCCCTTCGAGTCCAGCCGGAAGATGATGACCAGCGTTCACTCGAATGCGGAGGGAAGGGTCATCGCGTACGTGAAGGGGGCCAGTTCCGAGATGCTGGCCCGATCTAATAGCATCTATTGGCAGGGAAAGATCGTCCCCATGACCAAAGAGCTGTCGGAGATGGTGAAAGGCCGAGCCGACTCCTATGCCAGGGAGGCCTATCGGGTGCTGGGCTTGGCCATTCGCGCTCTACCTGAAGCTCCGAAGGAGTTCAAATCCGACCTGATCGAGAGCCAGCTCACATTCGTGGGACTTGTGGCCATCCTCGACCCTCCCCGAGCGGAAACGGCTGACGCGGTCC
>JAJRAN010000032.1 GCA_028682915.1 Methanomassiliicoccales archaeon
ACCTGGGCGAGTCGCGCCTGGAGAAGCTCCGCACCCGCGGAGGCAACCAGAAGGTCAGAGCGTTCAAGGCGAACTTCGCCAACGTCGTCGACCCCTCCACCAAGAAGACCCAGAAGGTCAAAATCCTCACCGTCAAGGAGAACTCCGCCAACCCGAACTACGTTCAGCGCAACATCATCAACAAGGGCGCCATGATCCAGACCGAGCTCGGTTTGGCCAAGGTGACCTCCCGTCCCGGACAGAACGGGGCGGTGAACGCGGTTCTGGTGAAGTGAGCGGGTCCGCCCGCCTATTGCCATAGGGAGGTGGGGCCGTGGACGAGGAGAAGGCGTGGGTCCTCTGGCCCGAATATTTTGATATCAATCTGACAAGGGGAGAGGGGCGCAAGGTCAAGAAGTCCTTGGCCATCGCCCAACCTACCACCGAGCTCATCTCCAAGGCCTGCCAGAGCCTGGGGCTGGAGCACAAGGTGGAGGAGGACAAGGCCTACCCTGGCCAGTGGCATCATAGGAAAGGAAGGGTGCTGGTGGACAAGAAGATGTCCAAGTCCCAGCTCGTTCTGAAGGTGGGGGAGCGCTTGGTGCGCTCTCAGCGGTCCTGAGGGGTCTCGACTTCCTCCACCAGCTTCTTGCCGGCGGACACGCTGTCCACGGAATGGATGACCGCGCCTGACTCGGATATGGCCTGCTCCAGCGCGTCGTAGTCGATGGCGTTGCCCTCGATGGTGATCTTGATGCTCTCCGTCTCCTGGTCCACTTCCTCGAGGGTGCAGTTGACCCCGGAGACGCCCTCCAGCACGCTCAAGCGGCGCGCTAGCTCCACGATGGAGGGATGATGCGGCTTCAGGACATCCAATACGAGTCGCCTGATGTCGGTCATTTTTCTACCCAGGCTTCGAATGGAGACCTCAGTATTAAAATGATACCCCCCTTAGGAAAATATTAATCGCATCCAGGCCAATGGGAAGGGCATGCTTCCGGCTAAGGAATTCTCCGTGCTCGACATCAACTCCGAGAGCTTGGGCGTGCCCACTGGATTTCTGATGGAGAACGCGGGCCGGGGGGTGGCCGAGGCCGTCGAGGCCAGGCTCGGGCACGGGCTCCGCATCCTGGTCCTCTGCGGCCCAGGCAACAACGGAGGGGACGGCTTCGTGGCCGCGCGCCACCTCAAGGACCACAGCAAGGTCTCCATCGTCCTGGCCAAGCCCATCGACCAGATCCGCACCGACATCGCCAAGGACGCCTACGAGGCGGTCAAGGACCTGGTGGTACCCCTGGAAGGCCTGGACCTCTCCAAGTTCGACGTGATCGTGGACTCCCTGCTCGGGACCGGCGTCAAGGGCCGGGTCCAGGAGCCCTATTCGAAGCTGATCGACCAGATCAACGAGTCGCAGGCCAAGGTGGTCTCGGTGGACGTGCCCTCCGGGTTCGGGGGCGACAAGATGGTGAGGCCTACCATCACCGTGACATTCCATGACGTGAAGGAGGGCATGAGCGAGGCGAACTCCGGGGACATCGTTGTCAAGGACATCGGCATACCGGTCGAGGCGACCACCACGGTCGGCCCGGGGGAGTTCGTCTACTATCCGCTGCCCTCGCCTGACTCGCACAAGGGCGACAACGGCAGGCTGCTGGTCGTGGGAGGAGGGCCCTACACCGGGGCGCCGGCGCTGGTCGCCATGGGCGCCTACCGCATCAAGGTGGATTTGGTCCGCATCGCCGTCCCGGAGAGGGCGTTCGTGCCGGTGGCCTCGTACTCGCCCAACTTCATCGTGCACCAGCTCTCCGGGAAGCGCCACCTGGTGAAGAAGGACGCGGAGGAGATCGAGGAGCTCCTGTTCTGGTCGGACGCCATGGTCATCGGCCCGGGGCTCGGGGACGACAAGGAGACGGCCGAGGCCATCCACGACATCATCGAGGGGTGCAACAAGCCCATGGTCGTCGACGCCGACGCTATTACCGTGGTGGCGAAGGACCTCTCCTTGCTCAAGGGCAAGACCGGCATCTTGACGCCCCACGCTGGGGAGTTCAAGCGCCTGACCGGCGTCCCGCTACCGATGGACCCGGAGAGCCGGATGACCCAGGCCAAGGAGCTGGCCGAGCGCACGGGGATGACCGTGCTCCTCAAAGGGAGGGTGGACGTCATAGCCTGCGCCGACCGGGCCAAGCTGAACCGCACCGGGAACGCGGGAATGAGCGTTGGTGGGACCGGGGACGTGCTGGCAGGGATCGCGGGGGGCTTGCTGTCTCGCGAGGTCAAGCCCTTCGACGCCGCCCGACTGGCCGCCTTCGTCAACGGCACCGCGGGGGACATCGCCTACCAAGACATGGGGTATTGCTTCCTGGCCACGGACGTGGCCGAGCGGATCCCCAGGGCGGTGAGGGCCTTCATCGACAGGTTCCTATACGTGTAAGGGGAGGCTGGTCCGTGCGCTACGCCATAATGTCCGACGTGCATGCGAACATCCACGCCCTGGAGAGGGTGATGCAGGACGTCGACACCCAAGGAGCGGACGTCATCATCTGCGCCGGCGACCTGGTGGGATATTACCCCTTCCCCAACGAGGTGGTGGACGAGATGCGGAAGAGGAATGCCATATGCATAGCTGGCAACCACGACCGAGCCTGCGTGAATCTGGACACGTTCAACATGAACCCCCTGGCCGCGAGCGCCATCTTCTGGACGGTCAAGCATATCAGCGATGCCAGCATGGCCTACCTGAGGAGGCTGAGGCCCCGTGCCACCCTGAACCTGGGAGGGACGGCGGCAGCCATGTTCCATGGCTCCCCCAGCAACGACGACGAGTACGTGTTCGAGGAGGACGCCAACGCCGACCTCATTCAGCTTGCCAAGGCGCAGATAGTCATCAGCGGGCACACGCACGTGCCCTACGTCAAGCGCATACCCGAGGGCGTGCTGGTCAACCCCGGATCGGTGGGGCAGCCCCGGGACGGGGACCCCAGGGCGAGCTACCTGATCTACGAGGAGAGGGAGCAGGACTTCGTGCTCAGGCGCATCGAGTATCCGGTGGAGGAGGCGGCCAAGGCCGTGGCATCGGCAGGGCTGCCTGATTACCTGGGCGCGAGGCTGATGAGCGGGATATGAGGGGGAGCATGAGCAAGGTGACGCCCATCGCCGACCATCCCGTCCTTAGCATCCTGACGGACGGAGAGGCGGTGCTGTGCGCGGGCGACCTCCACATCGGGCTGGAGGACGAGATGCGCTCCAAGGGCGTGATCGTGCCCTCACAGACCGATAAGATGCTAGAGGAGCTCCTCTCCTTGGCGGAGGGATGCGACCGCCTCGTTCTCCTCGGGGACGTGAAGCACCAGGTGCCGGGGACGAGCGAGCAGGAGCACTCGGAACTGCCGCGCTTCTTCAATTCCTTGGTCAAGGCATTCGGCGAGGTCGACGTGGTCCGGGGCAACCACGACGTAGGCATCGAGGACGTGTTCTTCTCGGGGGTGCACATCCACCCGGCCACGGGGTTCTCGATCGGGGACGTGGGCTTCGTGCATGGC
The DNA here is from genome assembly GCA_028682915.1 of Methanomassiliicoccales archaeon. GTDB lineage: Archaea > Thermoplasmatota > Thermoplasmata > Methanomassiliicoccales > UBA472 > JAJRAN01. The sequence continues at coordinate 3,522 of JAJRAN010000032.1, forward strand.
CATATCTGGCCCTCGAACACCGTCATGGCGAAGCGGACCCTGGTCATGGCCCACAACCACCCGGCGATCATGTTCCGGGACGGGGTGGGTCACATCACCACGGAGCGCTGCTGGCTCAGGTGCGTTTTCAAGGAGGGGGCCCACGCCCGCTACCCCGAGCTGCCAGAGGAGGTGGTGGTCGCGCCCTCCCTCAACCGCAGCCTGCGGGGCTCGCCGGTGAACCTCATCGGCGGGAGGCAGATCGGCCCGCTGTTCGGCAAGGGCATGATCGACCTGGAGAACGCGCAGGCCTACCTGCTCGACGGCATACACCTGGGTTCCGTGAGATCGCTGATGGTCAAGAAGCCGAAGAGATATTCGGATTAGATTCCCCCATCGATTTGAGACTTTTTTTCCGACTTTTGGCGGAATTTTACTAAAATATTAATGTTTGTATTAAAATATCTGGCATAGCTCTGATGCCGATATCCGAGCGAGCAATCTATTTATGCAAGGAGCTTAGATTGATTTCAATCGAGGCCTCCATTTGGAGGGCTCGAGAGGATCTCCATGAAAGACGCAGGACACAGACAAAGAGTCGAGATCGCCCTGAAACTAAAGGAGCCGGACCACGTCCCGGTGCACAACTTCGCCAACATCACGCCGCTGAAGAGCGCGAATACCACGATGGGCAAGGTGAGGTTCGACGCCAAGAGGTCGGCGGAGATCGCCTTGAAGTACGCCAAGATGACCCATTCGGACTTCGTCTTCCCCCAGATGGACATCAACGTGATGTACCAGGACCTGGGGATCGAGCTGAAGCAGCCCGATGACAACTACACGAGCGTCATCTCCGAGCTCATCAAGGAACCGGAGGACCTGGACAAGGTCGAGCTGTACGACGCCTTCGACGACAAGTCCTGCCCCAACTGCATCCGCGCCATAGTGAACAAGGTGGAGGCCACGGCGAAGATGGCCGACGAGGACTTCCATATCGCGGGCATATCATGGGGGCCGCTGACCGTGGCCGGCCACCTGCGGGGGACGGAGAAGCTGATGATGGACACCTTCAACGAACCTGAGTTCGTCTCCAAGCTGGTCAAGATGTCGGCCAAGTTCGCCGGGAACCTGGAGAGGAGGTGCCTGGAGGCGGGCGCGACCCACATCTGGATGCCTGACCCCACATCCTCGGAGGACCTGATCTCGGCGGACACCTACAAACAGTTCGTGTTCGGGCCGGGGAAGGCCATGATCCGCGACCTCAAGAAGCACGCCAAGGTGCCCTTCGTCATGCACATATGCGGCGACACCACCAACACCATGAAGCTCCTGCCGGAAATGGGAGTGGATCTATTCAGCATCGACCACAAGGTCGACATCGCCAAGGCCAAGGCGGCGGTGGGGGGCAAGATGGCGATCATGGGCAACGTGCATCCCATCGAGGTGGCACTGAACGGCACCGCGGCCCAGGTGACCAAGGCTTCCATCGCCTGCATCGAGAAGGCGGGGAAGGGAGGAGGGTTCGTCCTATCTACCGGTTGCGAGACGCCCCTGGACTGCCCCGACGCGAACATCATCGCCATGGGCAAGGCGGCGCTGGAGCACGGCAAGTACCCCAGGTGATCACTTTGGATGGAGGCGATGTGGCTTCGCCCTCCATCTCCTTATTTTTGTATCTCGACGGCCAGGGCTCCCGCTGCCCGCTGGAATGAAAAAAACGAAGGACGGAGGGCTTGAGGCCCCCCTGTGTTCAGAGGTTTACCAGTTCTTGATCTGCTTGAAGATCGAGCCGTCCGGGTTGCGGATGTTGACCACCAGCGCGGCTTGCCCGGGCAGCACGTGCGTGGCGCACGAGTTGCAGGGGTCATAGGCGCGGTAGGCCATCTCCACCATGTTCAAGAGGCCCGGGGACACCTGCCAGTTCTTGATCAGGGCCTTGGCAGCGGTCTGCACCGACATGTTGATGGGCGCGTTGTTGTTGGTCGTCCCCACCACTAGGTTGACGTCGGTGATGATGCCGTTCGTGTCCGCCTTGTAGTGGTGGACCAGGGTGCCGCGCGGCGCCTCCAGGATGCCGACGCCCTCGCCGGGCGTGTCGGTCTTCGCCCGTATGTTGGTGTCGGTGATCTCCGGGTCCTGCGCCAGCTCCAGCAGCTTCTCGGAAGCGTACATCAGCTCGATGACGCGGGCCCAGTGCATGACCTGCGTGTGCTGGATCGGCCCCTTGATGCCCATGTCCCGGAACGTCCCCTTGTACGCCTCGAAGTACTTCTGCGCCTCGGGGGTGGTGAATCCCTTGCTCACGTTCAGGCGGGAGAGCGGCGTGGCGCGGTAGATGCCCGAGTCGATCCCGGTTACGAATCCCTTCCACCCGACCGGTTTGAAGTAACAGAACTTCTCGTAGCTCCAGGGTTCGGTGTGTTCGGCGATGTACTTCAGATAGTCCTTGCCGGTGTAGCGAGCGACCTCCTTGCCGTTGGGGTCGATCATTACCTGGGTGCCGTCGTAGAAGTTGATGTAGCCGTTCTTGTCCACGGTTCCAAGGTGGTAGGTCTCGTTGTAGAAGATGTCCTTGGAGGTGATGATGTTCATGTAGTCCTTGTTCTTCAGCACCACGTCCGTGAAGATCTGGTTGGTGAACTTGGCGAAGTCCACGCAGTACTTGGCCATCTTCTCGGTCTCGACCTGCATCTCCTTGGACATGGGCTTGGCCATGCCGCCGGGGATGCCGCACACCG
>JAJRAN010000065.1 GCA_028682915.1 Methanomassiliicoccales archaeon
CTTCGACGCCTACCACTTCAACGAGTTCGTCATCCGCACCCCCGTCCGGCCGGAGAAGCTGAACAAGCTGCTCCTGCGCAACGGCATCATCGGCGGGCTCCCGCTCCACGGCCACCTCCGCCAGCTGGAGGACCACATGCTCATCTGCACCACCGAGCTGCACTCTGACCAGGACTACGACCGACTGATCGCCGCCCTAAGGGAGGTGGAATGATGTACCAGCAGGCCAAGCACGACCGGAGGCTGATCATGGAGAAGGACGGCAGCTCGGACTACGAGGTCCCGTTCGCCCATGACGCCGGGGAGCTGGACGACTTCGCGCCCGCCTCGCTGGTCCGGGAGGCCCTCGACCTCCCCTCGATGCCGGAGAGGGAGGTGGTCAAGCACTACGTTAACCTGAGCCAGATGAATTTCTGCGTGGACAACGGCCTATATCCGCTCGGATCGTGCACCATGAAGTTCAACCCCAAGTACGCGGACGTTCTATCCAGCATGCCCAGCGTGGCCTGCGTCCACCCCTACCAGGACGAGGAGTCGGTGCAGGGCTCGCTGGAGCTCATGTACCGCCTGGAGAGGGCGCTGTGCGAGATCTCGGGCATGGACGCTGTCACTTTGCAACCAGCGGCCGGGGCGCACGGGGAGTTCACCGGCATGCTCCTGGCGAAGGCATACCACGACAAGAGCGGCGAGCTCCGGGACCAGGTGGTGGTCCCGGACTCGGCGCATGGCACCAACCCCTCGAGCGCGGCCATGGCCGGGTTCGAGGTGATCGAGATCCCCTCCGGCCAGGACGGCTGCGTGGACCTGGAGGCGCTCAAGGCCGCCGTCTCGGACCGCACCGCCGCCTTCATGGTCACCAACCCCAACACCCTAGGCATCTTCGAGTCCCAGATTCGGGAGGTCGCCAGCATCGTCCACGAGGTGGGCGCGCTCCTCTACTACGACGGCGCGAACCTCAACGCGGTGATGGGCAAGACCTCGCCCGGGGCCATGGACTTCGACATCGTCCATTTCAACCTGCACAAGACGTTCGCCACGCCTCACGGGGGAGGCGGACCGGGAGCTGGCCCCGTCGGGGTAAGGGAGCGCCTGGTGCCCTTCCTTCCGGTGCCAAGGGTGGTGCAGCAGGAGGGACGCTACCGCCTGGAGTACGACCACCCTGATTCCATCGGGAAGGTGCGCATGTTCTACGGCAACTTCGCCGTGCTGGTCCGAGCCTACTCCTACATACTGAGGAAGGGGGCTGACGGCCTGCAGAAGGCCTCCGAGAGGGCGGTCTTGAACTCCAACTACCTCAAGCACAGGCTGCAGGACGTCTACGACCTCCCCTTCAAGGACCTGAGGAAGCACGAGTTCGTCGTCTCCTGCAAGCGCCTGAAGGAGGAGAAGGGCGTGCGCGCTCTGGATGTGGGCAAGCGGCTGCTAGACTACGGCTTCCATGCGCCCACCATCTACTTCCCCAGCCTGGTGGAGGAGGCGCTGATGATCGAGCCGACGGAGACGGAGACCAAGCAGACGTTGGACCAGTTCGCCGAGGTGATGCGCAAGATCGCCTTGGAGGATGATCCAGAGGTCGTGAGGTCCGCGCCGCACAACACCTCCGTGCACCGGGTGGACGAGGTCTACGCGGCCAAGGAAGCCATCCTGAGCTGGCGCGCCTTCAAGCGCAGGACGGAGAAAGGCTGAAACTCCTGGCTGATGAGCGATTTTTCTTTTCGTCTCCGCATTATCCCCCTTCCACCGGACCAGGTCAAAAAGCATTAAGGATGGAACGGCAGGATGAGGAATCATTATATCGGCTCAAGAGGCTTGAATTTTGAAGGATGCCACCTAACCAGCGAGAGAAGACCGAGGCGGAGAAGAACCTGATCCTGGCCACGGACCTCATCAAGGATTGCATGCTGTCATGCTATGAGGAGCTGGTGAGGTCCGAAGGAGCGGAGAGGGTCTACTCCGCGATCAATCTTTACTGTGTCCACGGAGGGTACGCCGCATCGATCATCCTCAAAGAACGCCTCGGCATCCGAAGCAGCAGACCGGAGGATGTGGCAAAGGTGTGGTCATTCATGCATAATTCCTTTCGCCGGAAGCCCGAGGTTGTCATCGGGCCAGACTATTGTATATCTTTTCTCCGGCACTGTTCGCATCTGTCTTCGGGCCCAGAGGTCTGCATGCTTGAATGCGTAGCAGTCGCAAGGGGCGTCGCAGATTCATTTGGCACGGATCAGGACTTCGACATGACGACGTCCATCGCAGACCATGACGACAGATGCACTCAGATATTCAAGAATAGGACCATGAGCAGCTCTAAGATAATGATGGAGATGGACAAGGCCAGCGCGGGGGATGTTAGCCTCGGAGACGTTACGGAGGAAGAGGCTCTCTCTTATTACCGCGCCTACCTGAGCGAGATGTGGCTATGGGTCGTCAAAACCTCCAACGACCTTATCGGAGGGGAAAGGACACTGAACCTCTTCAAGGAGAAAATGTACCGACTCGGGATGAGATGGGGCTCGCTGCTGCATAGACAACTTTCTGATTCCAGGAACCGCGAGCTAGGCGTGGCGGAATTGATCGACGGCATCAATGGGCTCTTCCAGCAGAAGGGGGGAGAGGTCGTTGTGATGAAGAGCGGTAGTTTCAAAGAGATCGAGGTGTGCCCGTTCTCATCGGCGCTTCCCGAGATGTGTAAAATCATCGAAGAGTTCATGAACGGCGTGCTAACGGCGGTCGACGCCAATCAACAGTTCAGATACCAAAGGATGATGAACGCTGGCGATGCTAGCTGCCTTTGGATGCTAGGCCAGGTCAGGCTTTGATGAGGTCATGACTGCGGATCACGAGACCGGGCCTATCCGCTGATCAAGGTATTATTTGCATGTACGTCCCGACCTTCTTCTTGATGGCCGCATCGTATACCAGCTTGGCGGTGACGCAATCCTGAACCGCCAGGCCGGTGGAGCAGAACACCGTGATCTCGTCATCGCGCTGCCGGCCAGGACGCAATCCGGCCACTATCTCGCCGATCTCGGCATGTATCTCTTTCCGGGAGAGGACCCCGGCATGCAGGGGGACGTTGATCTCGCCTGAGTGGGACGCTTGCTCCCAATCGTCGATCACCAGCCGAGAGCGCTTGAGTATCATAGGGTCCATTTCCTGCTTTCCCGGCGCGTCGGCGCCTATGCAGTTGAAGTGCGTCCCCTTCGCCACCCAATCATCCATGACCAGCGGTTTCCTCGAGGGCGTTGCCGTGACCACGATGTCCGCGCCTTGCACGGAGTCCTTGGGCGATGGCACCGCCTCTATGTCCGGGAGCCGGTCCCTGTACTTCTGACGGAACTCCTTGGCCATCTCCCAGGCTCTCTCGGAGACCATGTCGCAGATACGGACCGACTCGAAGCCGCCGTATTGAGTCAAGAGCGCCAGCAGCTGGGTCTTGGCCTGGTTTCCCGCCCCCACCATTCCCACCACCCTAGGGTTCTTCTTTGCCAGGTATTTGGATGCCACGGCGCTCGCCGCCCCCGTCCTCAGACCGGTGATGAGCGTGGCGTCCATGAATGCCAAGGGAGCCCCGGTCCTCGGGTCTACCAGTAGAAGGGTGGCCATGACCGTGCGCATTCCATGCTCCTTGAAGTTGTTAGCGTGCACGTTGACTATCTTCACCGCGGCAATGTCCAGATCCTCGACGTAGGAGGGCATGGTCCTGAGGTCGCCATTGTGTTTGGGGAAGTCCAGGTAGACCTTGGCCGGCATCTGCACCTTGCCCAGTCCCTTGAAGCGGAACGCGCCTTCGACCGCATCGATGACCTCCTTCATGTCCAATAGCTTCTCGACCTGCTTGGCCGTCAGGATCAGGGTCTTGACCTCTGTCTCGTTGCTCATTTTGACACCAGCTTGGAATGCAATAGGCAGGTTTATGGGAGAGATAAAGCCAGCGTGATTCGTGCTCTCACGCCTACATGGACTCAGCGCCAGGAGGGTACTGCGATGCCGGGGCCCCCACAGCTCAGAAAAGCCTTTTTCTCGGAGTAAAGCCATGACCGCAGCATGAGCGCCTCGGCCAAGCTTGGTGGCAGTTCGTCATCCAGCTTGGATGAGCCTAAACCCGAGAAGGGGGTCTTCATCGTCTTCGAGGGCGTGGACGGATCGGGGAAGAGCACGGTGGCCAAGATGGTCTTTGATATCTTGTCAGCGGAGATGCCGGGGAGGGTCGTCCTGACCGCCGAGCCCACGGAGTCGTTCATCGGCAAGGCGGTGCGCCATGCGAATGAAAGTGGCGCCGACGAGCTCGCGGAGGCCCTGCTCTTCGTGGCGGACCGGGCCGAGCACACCAGGCAGATCAGGGCGTGGCTGGCCGAGGGTAAGGTGGTGCTCAGCGACCGCTATTACGCTTCGACCATCGCCTATCAGGGGGCGCTGCTAAAGGACCGCTTGGGCGGAGCGAAAAGAGCGGTGGAATGGCTAAAGGCAATGAACGAGCCGGTCATCATCCACCCCGATCTCACCCTGCTCCTCACGGTCAGCGTGAAGACCGCCGTGGAAAGGCTGAAGTCGCGCAAGGACCTCACCAAGTTCGAGGACTTCCGCTTCCTGAATGACGTGGACCTGATCTATCGCGGCCTGTGCATGGAGGACCCAAGCTTCCACACCCTGGACGCGTCCAAGCCGGCGCAGAAGGTGGTCCAGGAGGCCTTCCTCGCGATAAGAAGCAAGCTTTAAATTCGCAACCAGGGATGGCCCTTTCATGCATCCCACTGACGCTCTACGAGGGACCAGGTCCAAGGCCCTCGAGGGCAAGCGCATCGCCCTAGGCATCACTGGCAGCATTGCCGCGGTGGAGTGCTTCGAACTAGCTCGAGAGCTAATCCGCCATGGGGCGCAGGTCCATGCCGTCCTCAGCGAGGACGCCGCCAAGCTCGTGACCCCTTGGGCCATGGAGTTCGCCACCGGCAACCCGGTGATCGAGGTCATCGACGGCATGGTCCAGCACGTGTCAATGCTCGGAGACACCGAAGGCAAGGCCGACCTGTTGCTCATCGCGCCCTCCACCGCCAACACCATCTCCAAGATCGCGTGCGGGATCGACGACACGCCTGTCACCACCATGGCCACCACGGCCATCGGCTCCCACACCCCGGTCATCGTCGCGCCGGCCATGCATCTGGCCATGTACCAGAACCCGTTCGTCAAGAGGAACCTGGAGGCGTTGACGTCCGCAGGCGTCGAGCTGGTAGGACCGCGCATCGAGGGCAAGAAGGCCAAGGTGGCGGAGAACGATGAGATCGTGGCCAGGGTGATCAGGCGCATCGGAAGGCGCGACCTGGTGGGAAGGAAGGTCCTGGTCATCGGCGGGTCGAGCGAGGAGCCGATAGACGAGATGCGGGTCATCACCAACCGCGGGACCGGGGCCACCGGGGTGCAGCTGGCCTTGGCGGCCTTCCATCGCGGGGCGGAGGTGGAGCTGTGGATGGGGCGATGCCAAGTCCCGATACCGGGCTTCCTCGGCGCCAAACGCTTCGCCACCGTCGCGGACCTGCTGAGATTGGTGAAGGCCGAGAAGGAACACGATATCGTCATCGTGCCCGCCGCACTGGGGGACTACGCGCCCCAGGCATCCAAAGGCAAGATCCTGTCCGGCAGGAAGGACCTAGACCTGACGCTGCTGCCCCTGCCGAAGGTGCTAGAGGCCCTCAGGCCCAAGGCCAAGGTCCTGGTCGGCTTCAAGGCCGAGCATGGGTTGGAGGAGAAGGAGCTCGTGGCCAGGGCAAAGAGGAAGCTCGATTCGGTGCCATTGGAGATGGTGGTAGCCAACGACCTCAGGTCGGTAGGCCTTGACATTACCCGGGCGCTCATTGTTACGCCCAAGAGAGAGACCGTCAGGTTCGAGGGGAGGAAGTCCGAGCTCGCAGACCGCGTCCTGGACCAGGTCCTCCAGCTCAAGGGTTGAGCGGCCGATGAAGGCGAAGGCGTTCTGTCCCGGCCACGTCACTGGGTTCTTCCAGATCATGGAGCACAAGGACCCGATGCGCTCTGGCTCCCGGGGAGCTGGCCTCTGCGTGAACCTGGGCGCCACCTCCACCGTCATGATGGAGGAGGGCAACGGCGAGGTCATCGTCACCATCAACGGTAAGGAAGACAGGGCGCCAGTGACGGTGGCCGCGGTCTCCAACGTGATATTGGAAAGGAAGGTGGACGTGTACGTGGAAACGGCCCTGGACCTGCCCATGGGACAGGGCTTCGGCACCAGCGCGGCCGGCGCGCTCTCGTCCGCTCATGCCACCAGCGAGCTGCTCGGCCTTCCGTTCCGGGTGGCGCTGCGGGCGGCGCATGAGGCGGAGCTGGCCAACAGGACCGGGCTGGGGGATGTGGCAGCCCTCTCCCGAGGGGGTTTGACCTTCAGGAGGAAGGAGGGCCTTCCGCCGTTCGGCGTGATCGACCGAATCAACGCCGAGCCAGAGGTGGTGCTTTGCGTGGTCGGAGGGCCGATCTCCACTCCGGAGGTGCTTGGCGATCCAGCGAAGCGCCGGGCGGTGAACGACGTGGGCAAGGAGTGCGTGAAGCAGATGGCTTTGTCGCCGACCTTGGCCACGCTGATGAGGCTCTCCCGCGATTTCATGGGCCGGACCGGGCTGGCCACCAAGGAGGTGGAGGCGGCGGTGAGGGCGGCCGAGGAGTATGGGCCCGCAAGCATGGCCATGCTCGGCAACTCCGTCTTCGCCGTCGGCCATGTCAAGGACCAGGACCGGGTGCTCTCGGAGATGGGCACGACCTTCAGATGCAAGGTGGACTGGCGCGGGCCCAGGCTGCTGGAGCCTTGATACTTACTTCTATTCGTAGAGGGTGAAGAGCCGGTCGTCCTCTCCGACCTCGAAGAGACCGATGCGCGCGCCCGCGTCCAGCCATCCATGGGCGTAGTTCACGCAGGCGAAGGCGTTGACGTAGTCGCCCTTGTCCCGGAAGTGCTTGGCATCGCTGAAGTAGGCGTTGGCCATCTCGAGGAAGGAGTCGGCCATCTTGCGGTTAAAGGAGCGCGGGGGCGCCGCCACCTTTATCTTGTCGAGCGCGCACCTGGTTATGTCCAGGTACTTGGCGATCTTTTCCTCGGTGACGCGGTCCTGCATCTCTACCTCTTGGTGGGGATTATCTCCACCGACTCGCCGCCGTGCCTGCTCTCCCTCGGCCTTACCTCGACGAAGAGGGGCATCTGGATGTTCGCACCGATGATCAGGGCGACGCCTATGGGGAGGCGCTGGATCTCGTCCTCCATCCCCTCGGACAGGCCTTCAAGGGAGTTGGTGATGGCCTTCAGGTCGTTGGGGTTCGTCACCTTGAGGATCATCTGGGTGTTGCACTGGGACAGGACGTTCTTGTCGATTTTGGCCGCCCGCTGCGATATCACCGTGAGGCCGAGCCCGAACTTGCGCCCCTCGGAGGCGATGGTGCGGAAGATCTTGCTGCTCGCGGCCAGGCCTTGCTGCGGGCAGTAGTTGTGGGCCTCCTCGCAGACCATCATCATCGGCGGTATCTTGCCGGCCTTGCGCAGCTCGAAGCAGGCGGAGGCGATCCGGGCCACCACCAGCTCTTGTATGTCCGGCGGGGTCCCTTTGAAATTGATGATGGTGGTCCTGCCCTTCTGGACCAACTCGTCCATCTTCGTGCCCTGGGTGGCGAAGATGTTGATCTCGTGGAGGTACTCCAGCTCGGCGATGAGCGTGGCGTTCTGGCCTTCCTCGTCGGCGTCGAGGACAGCTATCAGGTCCTTCATGGCGTAGTCCTTCTTGGCCGTCTTCACGGACTCGATGGCCTTCCTCAGGGCATTCAGGAAGGAAGCGCCCTTCTTAATGTTGGTGAGCTCGAGTATGTCCCGGGCCTCGAGGTTGGATAGTGTGAACCGCAGAGGTTTGGCCCTTGGGTTTATGGTCGTGTCCGTGGCGAACTCGCTGATGCGGTCCTCATAGCTCTTAGGCGTCACGTTGAAGTTGCGGTGGCTTTTAGGGGTGGTGCTCTTGTCCCGCATCGCGCCGTACTCGCCATGGGGGTCGAAGATGAGGGTGGTCACGTCGTGCTTCATCAGCTCCTCGATCAGGTCGCCGCATAGGAAGCTCTTGCCGCCGCCTGTCTTGGCCAGGATGCAGACGTGTTTCTGCACCATGGCGTTGATGTCCACCTCGACCCGTATGTTGTGGCCGAAGAGCAGGCCGACGTAGGCGCCGGTCTCCATGTTCTCCTTGAGGCCGATGACCTCCTTGATGAGCTGGTCGGTCGCCCTGTAGACGTGATCTCCAGCCTTGAAAGGTGTATGAGGGACCTGCAGCAGGCCGCGGTCATCGCGGAAGCCGACGATGTCCACCTTGGCGATGACCTCCTCGTCGATGTCCACGTCCTCCCCGTCCTCGATCTTCTTGGCCTTGTCCAAAGAGAGGTTGGTCTTCCTCTCCATCGAGGAGACCCTTCCCAGCACCCAGCCCTCGTGCGAATGCTCGACCTGGACGTACTCCATGGTCTCGATGTCCCCGAACACGCGGAAGAAGAAATCGCAGGTTCCGACGTTCCCGAAGATGATGCCGACATGCGTCAGGCCGTCGTGCTTGGGGTGCTTGTGGTTGTTCGCTGATGCCGGTTGTGACCCTGGTTCGACGTGGGCGCCAGCGGCCGGGCTGGAGACAGCTGGAGCTTCCACGGAAGAATCGGTTTGCATGCCCATCCCAGCGGATGATATCCGATGAATGGGATAAATATGTTTGCAGTCCCTGGCGCTCACCTAGGAGCTCCTCATTGCCAGTGATTCGTCCTGCCCTTAGGCCTCTTCCTTCTTGGTGATGCGATAATAGGGCTTGGGCGGCGAGGGAGAGAAGCAGTCGTCCTTGAACTGGTTGGGGGATAGGCCCATGTCCAGCAGCACGTCCTTTACCGCCCTGCGCACCGAGTCCTTCAACCTCTCCGGGGACGAGACGATCCTGGCATTGATGTATAGAGCCACGTTCCCCTCCGCGTTCCTGGAGCCCTTCACCCCATCGACGCTGAGATTCGGTCCGACCTGGCTCATCTTCACCGCATTGGTATCGGACACCAGCATCAGCTTGGCGTGGGCGATCTCGCCCGAGGAGTACTCGGAAGATATGCGGCGGAGGATCCTGGTGATGAGGTCGTACGCATCGAAGCTCTTCGCACCCTTCAGCTCGACCTTGCCGTTGTACCATCCCAGCTCGGCCTCGGCCTTGGCGTACAGGTCGTAATCGATATCCTTCGGAGATCGGTTGCTGGTCTTGCCAGAGTCTACGATGGCGAGGATCCTATCGAAACCCTCTCCGGTGACCGAGGAATAAGGAACCACTCTTGCTTCCTTATTCACCTCCTTTATCGTCCTGGTAATTTTTCTGATGTCCCCTTTGGTCACGAGGTCCGCCTTCGAGAGGGCCACATATTCCGCTTCCTCGATCTGATGGTGGCGAAGATAGCCTCTCAAAGACTCCGGGGATAGGCCTTCGTTCAGTGCTCTAGAAGCGTCAAGCACGATGATCAAAGGGGCGACGGTGAACGAGTCCGCGTAGACGACCTTCAAAGGTCCGATCACGGTCGCGAGCAAATCGGTACAGCTACCTACTGGCTCCGCGATGATGATTTCCGGATTCACTTTCTTGATGAGCCCCTTGGCGTCGTGTATGAAATCGGGGAACTGGCAACAGAAGCAACCACCCTGCACATCGCAGGTTTCTAGGCCTTGGTTGCAGGAATATTGGCTATCGACCAGGTCCGTGCCTTGGTCGTTCATTATTATTGCAATCTTCTTCCCTGCTTTGATCATGGCATTGGCCATATTGGTGATTAATGTGGTCTTGCCAGCCCCTAAGAATCCCCCAATAATCACAATCCGGGTCTTCATCGAACTCTCCGCCCGTCGAATCGACGGTCTTTATTAATAATTTATTTAAGACTCAAATATTCCATTAGGGTGGTTGAAGTTAACAGGATTGAAAATTCGGCCTTGATGTCTATATTATTTGAGTTTAATATCAAATATTTATAAGCAAAATTTCTTTATCCGACCTCCACAGGTCGTTCGACCTGTCAGGAGGGAGACATCTGCCGACTCTTAGACAGAATCTATTGGCCGAGTTCGTAGGCTCTATGTTCCTCGTGGTCGCCGCGATTGGCTCTACTATATTGGCATATGACATCTTTGGCGCCGACCTGGCGTTGGCAGTTTTCATGAACGCAATAGCAGTTGCATTTGTGCTCTTCGCCCTAATTGAGAGCTTCGGGTCGATTTCTGGGAGCCATTTCAACCCCGCCGTAACGCTAGCCATGTACATCACCGGTCAAATGAAGCGAAGGAGGGCGATCTATTATGTCGTCGTCCAGTTCCTTGGTGGATTCACAGGCCTCCTGGCCACGCACCTGATGTTCTACGACACGATCCCCACAATCTTGACAATCTCCGATAATACCAAATCGGCCGGCCTCATCTTCGCGGAGTTCCTTGGAGCGTTCATCCTAGTCGGTGTCATAATCGGCTGTGTCAGAGGGGGCTCCAAGCACACCGGTCTCTCGGTCGCCTACGTGGTGGGAGGGATGCTCATCACCACCGCGAGCACGATGTATGCAAATCCCATGATCACCTTCTGCCGCATCTTCACCTATGCGATATGTGGAATTGCCCCCTTGGACGCCGTCTTCTTCATCATCGCTGAACTGGTGGGGGCGATAGCCGCGGCGTACATCTTCGGCCTCATCTATCCCATGAAGCTGAAGGACAAATGCGACCCGTTCGAGTGCCCTCCCAACAAGATCGTCGAGATCAAGATGGAATAGTGAATGGAAACCCCAGGGTGGCCGGGCATTCCCCTGTTCCCCCGGCCATCCCAAATCCTTTAAGTCCAGCAGCGGATTCACTGAATGATGATGATTCTAGGTGGCTCGACCTCCAAATCCCTCGCTATGGACCTGGCTAACGTCCTTGGCCTGGAGTTCGTCCAAGCCCACACCAAGCGCTTCCCGGACGGCGAGGCCTACGTTCGCATCGACAGGGAGTCCTTGGACAAGGAGGTCGTGCTTGTCCAAAACACCTATCCAGACGGCAACCTCGTCGAGCTGCTTCTATTACTGGATGCGGCCAGAGGCCTCGGTGCCGACAAGATTACCTGCGTCATCCCGTACTTCGGCTACGCACGCCAGGACCGCCGCTTCAACCCCGGGGAGGCGCTCAGCGCCAAGGTGATGCTCCGTCATCTGGAGATGGAGATGGACCGCCTCCTCACCATCGACCTCCATAAGCCGGACGTGCTCGAATGGTTCGCTAGGGCCCCGGCCAAGGACCTGAAGGCGGCGCCGGCCATCGGGGACTTCTTCAGAGGTCACGGGATCGACCTGGTGCTAGGGCCGGACAAGGGCGCGGTGGGGCGTGCCGCGGAGGTCGCTAAGATAATCGGGTGCGAGAGCGACCATTTGGAGAAGACGCGGCTGAGCGGGACCGAGGTGAAGATCGCGCCGAGCTATGTGGGGGCAAAGGGCAAGAGGGTGCTCATAGTGGACGACATCATCTCTACGGGAGGCACAATCATCGCCGCTTCCAACGAGCTCAAGAGGCTCGGTGCAAGAGAGGTGTTCGCCGCGTGCACCCATGGCCTTTTCACCGGGGGGGCGGTGGAGCGCCTCAGGGGCGCCTGCGACATGGTCGTCTCCACCAACACCCTGGAGAGCGAGGTCTCTAAAATCTCAGTGGCCAAGGTGGTCGCGCAGGAGCTTTAGGCGCAGTCACTTAGCGCGGCTTATGAGATAGACTATGACCGCGAGCAGGAGTATCTCGCTCCCGAATATGGCCATGAAGGTCCAAGTGCTGCCTTGCCCATTGAGGTTGAAGTGCTGCAACGGATCGGTGATGCTGGAACGGGCGTAGGGCAGATGGTAGCCCGTGGATTGCTCGTTCCCAATGGTCCATATCACCCCTAGAATGGAGAAGGTCGTGCTCTCCTGGTCCAGATACAGCTGCCACTGGCCTTGGGGCAGCCCATCGGTGCCCGTGCTCTGGATCTCGATCCGGTCACCGTCAGAGGCATGGCCCTGATTGGAGATGGCCTCATAGCTCATACGCAGCTGGTCGCCAATGCTCATGTTGAGCGATTTCACCAATTTTAGGTACTGTGGCTCTCCAGTCATCTCAGGAGACCCCGTGACCGGAGGCACGATGACGATTCCGATGTTGGAGAGCTGCACTGTCTTCGACCAGGGACCGAGGGTGATGACCAGGCGGTATTGGTCCTCCAACACCATCGACTCGATGCCGCAGCTTGCGGTGGTTTCAGAAGCGCCCGACATTGGCTGGAGCATCGAGAACGATAGCAGGACGACGAGCGCCAACGAAGTGAGCACCGAGATCGCGGCTTTCCCCATTTACTCCCCGTACCAATCATTTCACTGCCGGGGCAATAACCTTTCCCTCCCGGCCATTCAAAGCATATAAGAAGGGAACGACATTCCCAAATCGCTCCGGTGGATGACATGGTGGTCAAGAAATCCGAGGACTTCAGCGAATGGTACAACGAGATAGTCGAGCTCGCGAACCTCACCGACAAGCGCTACCCCATCAAGGGGATGAACGTATGGACGCCCTATGGATGGAAGATCATGCGCATGACCGACGAGTTCATCCGGGAGGAGCTCGACGCCACCAACCATCAGGAGGTCTGCTTCCCCCTGCTCATCCCGGAAACGGAGTTCAAGAAGGAGGCGGACCACATCAAGGGCTTCGATTCCGAGGTGTACTGGGTGACGCACGCCGGGCTGAATGAGCTCGACATCCGCATGTGCCTGCGGCCGACCTCGGAGACGGCCATGTATCCCATCTTCGCGCTCTGGGTCCGGTCCCATTCCGACCTGCCGCTCAAGACCTACCAGATCGTGAACACCTTCAGGTACGAGACGAAGATGACCCGCGCCTTCATCCGGGTGCGCGAGATCCATTTCTTCGAGTCGCATACCTGCCACACCACGGAGGAGGACGCGCAGAGCCAGGTGGAGGAGGACTTCGTCATCCTGGAGAAGGTGATGAGGCATCTCGCCCTGCCCTACTTCCTTCTCACCCGGACGGAATGGGACAAGTTCCCCGGAGCATACTACACCGTGGGCGTGGATTGCCCGTTGCTCGAGGGGAGGTCGCTGCAGCTGGGGAGCATCCATCACTACCGCGAGAACTTCTCCAAGCCGTTCGACATCAAGTACGAGGACGTCGACGGCACCTTGAAGCACGTGCATCAGACGACCTTTGGAATGAGCGAGAGGCTGGTAGGCTGCACGGTCGCGTTCCACGGGGACGACAAGGGTCTGGTCCTTCCACCTGACGTCGCGCCCATCCAGGTCGTGATCGTCCCGATACTCGCCAAGGGCAAGGTGGAGGAGGTCATGGTGGCGGCGCAGAGGTTGCGCGACGACCTCAAGAAATCGGGGGTCAGGGTGCACCTCGACGACAAGGACGAGCGCCCGGGCAGCAAGTTCTACAATTGGGAGATCAAGGGCGTGCCCCTCAGGCTCGAGCTCGGTCAGAGGGACCTCGCCGAGGGAAAGGTCTGCTTCGCGGTCCGACATGACGGAACGAAGGGCTCGTTCCTACGGGCCACCACGGTGGAGGACGTTCACTCCAAATTGCAAGAGATAATGAGGGTAATGAACGAGAGCGCCTGGAAGAGGCTTTCCACGGCGGTGGCCACCATCGATTCCTTGGAGAACCCACCGAAGAAGATATTGCGCTTCGGATGGTGCGGCGAGGAGTCCTGCGGCCGAGAGATCGAGACCAGGACCGAGCTCAAGATCCTCGGCACTCCCTACATCAAGGAGGCTTTCCACGCCAAGTGCTTGATCTGCGGCAAGGAGACGGACAAGCCCACGTATGCGGCGCGCGCCATGTGATCAAGGCAGCTCGTTTCAAATCTAGATATGGCGCAGAATACAGATGGAGAGGCCTATTTCTGCTTCAAGGAAAGGAGCAGCCCAAGGATCCCGAAGGCCAATAGGGTTATGACGATAGCATAGACCCCCATGCTCTCCCTGGCGACGATGTTCCAGGTGCCGTACATCAAGCCCCAGCCCCAGTACATGGCGAAGGCTGCGACGATGAGAAGCAACGAAATGAACAACTTCGCCTTCCTAGGGAATGCGGTCTCAGCCATTGGTGGCGCTCAATGCCATGAGCCTATAAATTACTTTCCGAGGGTAAAATCGCGTGTCCAACAGATTATGTGAGCTGATTCGTCGAGGTCTTTTTTTCAAGATGAGCTCATTGACTTCAAACTTGGGAATGTTTATTGGAGTGGGTGATGAATATTATCTCAGCAACAACGAGGTTGCTTGAGGTGGAAAAAATGGTCAAGAAGAAGGGCGAGAAATACGAGTGTCCAGAATGCGGATTAGTCGTCGTGATCGAGGATGACGGATGTGAGTGCACGGAGTGCGATGTCGTATGCTGCACCGTTCCCATGGAATTGGTTGTCGAGATGCCGAAGAAGGCGTCCGCGAAGAAAGTGAGCGCGAAGCCGAAAGCGAGCGCGAAGCCCAAGGTCAAGCCGAAAAAGAAGGCAGCGAAGAAGAAATGATGAGCTGAAAATTTTCGCATGGTCCGACATGCTGGCTCGCTCGTTTTTTTTATGCGATGATGTCCAGTGTGTTGACCTTTTTTCTATCCGTTTTTTATTATTTTAAAAATCATGACCTGCCCAGTTATTGTTATCACAATTATCATCGAGGCCGAAATATTTAATATGTGACATGAGTACTATTATCACGAAAATCGCATCCATGGCCGTAGATCAGTGAACGGTTTTGTGTGCGAAAGGAACAGGGAAACAAAATGCCTGCTAAGGTAGCTAAGAAAAAGACTGCGGCTAAGAAGGCGGCCCCCAAGAAGAAGGTGGCCAAGAAGTCGAACGTAAAGAAGGCGAAGCCGAAGAAGGCACCCGCCAAGAAGGCGGCCGCCAAGCCGAAGGCGAAGGCAAAGCCTAAGAAGAAGTAAACTCACTCACTTAGGTAACAACGGTCGTTCGTACCTACGAGCGAACGTCATCAAACGCCTTTCTTCGATTTTCATGTTTCTGATTTCTCGTCAGCCTCGAATCGCGATTTTACGATTAGAACCAGGTCCAATAATCTTTTATAATGTGTCAGACATTTATCAGACAGTGATGGGATGCAAGACGTAGTCGCTTACACGATGGCCTCTTGGTTGGTGCTCGGCCTGTGCTCGGCCTTGATCATTTTCCTTGACCAGGTCAAGCACAACGAGAAGAATTACATCTGGCCGATCCTCGGTCTCCTCTTGATCTTCCTCGGCCTGCTGTTGTTCTATCTCTTGGTAATTCGCAAACGCAAGAAGGTCCAGGCGTATCCCGCGAAGCCGAAGTACGATGCCCCCTCCTACAAATACGATAAGAAGGAGGACGCCCCGGCGCCCGCACCAGATAAGAAGGAGAAGGTGCAGCAGCTAGAGGGAGCGCCTCGTTGCGAGAACTGCGGGGCGGCGATCTCGGCGCACGACCTCAAGTGCCCCAAGTGCGGCAAGCAGTTGAAGTGAGGGCAAGGGGCGCGTCAGCACCGCGCAAAGTCCTTCATATGCATTCGCCATCTAGCCTTGATGCTGCGCGAGGGCGAGCTCGTCTATCTCCTCGATGAGAAGGGCAGGAGGCATTGGTTGACTCTGTCTCCAGGCATGGTCAAGATGTCGGGCTTGGGGGTGGTCAGCGGCTCCAAGCTCATCGGCATGGAAGAAGGCTCGAGGATCTCTTTGGGAGGGAGCGAGTTCGTCATCCTTCGGCCTGGCGCGCGGGAGCTCATGGAATCGCTGGACCGAGGGCCGCAGATCATCATGCCCAAGGATGCGGCCACCATCGTGTTCAAGCTCGACCTTAAGCCTGGGGACGCGGTCGTCGAGTCCGGGGTCGGCTCGGGCTCACTGACCACCGCGCTCTTGAACGCCGTAGGGGAGGATGGCCTGGTCGTCAGCATCGAGCTGCGCGAGGAGTTCGCCGCCAAGGCCAAGAGGAACGTGTCCCGCTCGCCTTTCGTCAAGGCATGGGACCTGAGGATTGGCGACGCCCTCGACGCGCCGGTAGAGGCGGAGGTGGACGCGGTGGTCCTGGACATGCCAAACCCCTGGGATGCCTTGCCGAACGTGGCGACCTTCCTGAGACCGGGCGGAAGATTCTGCGGTTACGTTCCCAATTCCAATCAAGTCGAGAAGCTGGTCTGGGCGCTGCGATCGAGCGGGTATGTGGAGGTCGAGGCGTTGGAGAACCTGCAGAGGCAGATTGAGGTGCACGAGGGGGGAGTGAGGCCCTCCTTCGAGCCGATGGGGCATACTGGCTACATGGTATTCGCGAGGCGAGCCCTCCCTCGTTCGCCTCAGTAAATCATAAGTACATCCCAAAGGTTGCTATAGCTGGATGAGCTGGGAGTTCGCCATCACGGCATTCGCCTCGATATTCGCCATCGTGAATCCACTTGGCAACATCCCCTTCTTCGTGACTGTCACCGAAGGCTATTCCGCCGAGGAGAAGAAGCGGGTGATAATTCAGATCTGCATTGTCATGACGGTCGTCATGGTGGCGTTCGGCCTCTTCGGAAACATCATCTTCGCCATCTACGGCATCACCATCCCCATGTTCAAGATCGCGGGCGGGCTGCTGCTCTTCTCCGTGGCGTTCTCCATGATGAAGGGGGAGCGCTCCCGGGCCAAGATAACGGAGGACGAGAGGCAGGAGGCGATGCACAGGGAGGAGATCGGCGTGGTGCCTTTGGGAATCCCCCTGTTCGCTGGCCCAGGCGCCATCACCACAGTTATGATCTTTGTCTCCTACGCCATGGATTCAGCCGAGGGGGACGTCTACTTCAACCTCTTCTCGGTCTTCTTGGCGATCTTCCTGACGACGGTCATCAGTTACATCTCGCTCGTATATTCCGAGCGCATCTTCAAGCGCATGGGCAGGAGCGGGGCGGCCGCCTTCGGTCGCATCATCGGCCTTTTGCTGGCGGCGGTGGCGGTGGGCTTCGTAATCAACGGGGTGTTCGACGCAGTGACCATATACGTCGAGAACAACTTCCCCGCCTGAAGCTTTCATGCCTTCCAGGCTCGGACCGCCAACTGTAAGTATTGCGGTTGAGATTCCACGAACGGGTGCAGCCGTGGTCATCGCTGAGATAAGGATCGAGCTTAAGTCTGGCGTCGCCGACCCCGAGGGTCAGAACACCAAGAAGGCGCTGGAGCTCCTGGGGTTCAAGGGAATCAAAGGGGTTCGGACCATCAAGGTCTTCGAGATGGAGCTGGATGCCTCCCCGGAGGAGGCGAAGGCGCAGTGCGAGGAGATGTGCCGCAAGCTCCTGGCGAACCCGGTGATACAGAAATTCAAGGTCGTCGTCAAGTGATGCGCATGTCCCTAGAAGCCTTGATGATCAAGCGGCCCGTGCCCTTCGAGCTCTACGAGATCGACATCCTGGCTGCCAACGAGGAAGAGCTCAGGGGGCTCTCCTCCAAGCTGGGCCTCAACCTCTCGCTGGACGAGATGAAGACCATCCAGAGGCACTTCGCCTCCAAGATGCGCCGGCCCACGGACGTGGAGCTGCAGTCCATCGGCCAGGCCTGGAGCGAGCATTGCTGTTACAAGTCATCGAAGAAATCGCTGAGGGAGCATATATTCGGATTGCAGCATCCCGATGTCCTGGCCAAGGGGGACGCTGGGGTCATGGCCTTCGACAAGGACCACGCCTACGCCCTGAGGATCGAGTCCCACAACCATCCCTCGGCCATCGAACCATATGGCGGAGCGGCCACCGGCATCGGGGGCATCGTCCGCGACGTCCTCTGCATGGGCGCGCAGCCAATCGCCTTGGTGGACCCGCTGTTCTTCGGCCCTGTGGAATACCAGGGCGAGGTGCCGCCGGGCATCAAGCACCCCAAATACCTGGTCGGGGGCGTGGTGGCGGGCATCCGCGACTACGGCAACCGCATCGGGATACCGACGGTCGCGGGAGGCCTGTGGTTCGACGAGCGCTACGTGGGCAACTGCCTGGTGAACGTCGGATGCATAGGCATCGCCAAGA
Source organism: Methanomassiliicoccales archaeon (assembly GCA_028682915.1). Lineage (GTDB taxonomy): Archaea > Thermoplasmatota > Thermoplasmata > Methanomassiliicoccales > UBA472 > JAJRAN01. The sequence continues at coordinate 18,082 of JAJRAN010000065.1, forward strand.
GGGAGGACATCGTCAAGAACGCGGTCAAGGGGACGGGGGACGTCCTCATCCTGGTCGGGGGCAAGACCGGGCGCGACGGCATACACGGGGTCACCTTCGCCTCGGCTGAGCTGCACGAGAAGTCCGAGGAGGAGTCGCGCGGGGCGGTCCAGCTCGGCGACCCGATAATGAAGGAGCCTTTGATCCACGCCTGCCTCGAGGTGAACTCGAGGAAGCTCATACACGGGATGAAGGACCTGGGCGGGGGAGGGCTGTCGTGCGTAGTGGGGGAGATGGCGCTCTCCGGGGATTGCGGCGCGGTCGTGGAGCTGGACGAGGTGCCCCTCAAGGAGGAGGGACTCGCACCCTGGGAGGTCTGGGTCTCCGAGTCGCAGGAGAGGATGATGCTCGCCGCGCCGGAGAAGAACGTGCGCAGAATCCTTGACGTGTTCCAGCTCTGGGACGTGCCGGCAACGGTCATTGGCAGGGTCATCAAGGAGCAGGTGGTCAGACTCAACTTCCATGGCGCCCAGGTCTTCGAGATGGACCTCGACTTCCTCACCAAGGGGCCGGAGTACTGCCGCCCCTCCTGCCTGGTCGAGCCTCCCGCCCTCATGGAGGAGGAGTTCCCCAAGCTGCCCCGGGACCTGAGCGGGGTGCTGACGGATTTGCTCGGGGACCTGAACATCGCCTCCAAGGAATGGGTGGTGCGCTATTACGACCACGAGGTCCGCGGGAACACCGTGATCAAGCCCCTGCAGGGCAATCTGGGCATGCGCGGGCCCGGGGACGCAACGGTGATCAAGCCATTGGACGAGTCCTATCGCGGGCTGGCCATCGCGATCGGCGTCAACCCGTGGTTCACCGCCCTGGACCCCTACAAGGGAGGGCAGGCGTCGGTGGACGAGGCCTGCCGCAACATCACTGCCGTGGGCGGGATTCCTCATTCGCTCACCGACTGCCTCAACTTCGGGAACCCGGAGAAGCCGGAGCGCCTGGGCGAGTTCCGTGAGGCCGTGCGCGGCATCGGCGACGTGGCCGGCGCCTTGGGCTTGGCCATACCCTCCGGTAACGTGAGCTTCTACAACGAGACGTCCAAGGGGGCGTGCCTGCCCACTCCGACCGTGCTGGGCGTGGGCATCGTCCCCGACATCCGCAAGTGCGTCACCACCGACCTGAAGGAGGAGGGCGCCCCCATCTACCTCGTGGGCGAGACCCAGCAGGAGATGGCTGGAAGCGCGCTCTTCCGCAAGTTCCATGGGAGGGGAGGGGAGGTGCCAGGCGTCATGCCGACCGCCCTGTCCCAGTCCATCCTGGCCCTGAGCGAGTGCTTCGACCGGCAGCTGGTCCGGTCCTGCCATGACGTCTCCGACGGGGGCCTGGGGGTGGCGCTGGCGGAGATGTGCATCGGCGGGGACCTGGGCATCAACGCCGACATCCTTTCCATGGGTAAGCTGCCCTCCGCGGTCAAGCTCTTCTCGGAATCGCACTCCCGCTGGGTCGTGGAAGTGCCACGCGACAAGGAGAACGAATGGCTGCAGCGCATGCGCGCCCCCGCCACCAAGATCGGGGTGGTGGGAGGTAAGATGCTGGTCATCGAGGACAAGGACGTCCTGGTGGACGTCGAGGTCAAGGAGCTCAGGCGTGCCTGGAGCGAGCCGATGTGGAAGGTGATGGGATGAGCTCGAGGGAGGTCAGGGTCTGCGTCCTGCGCATCGAGGGGACCAACTGCGAGGAGGAGACGTCCTTGGCGTTCATGAAGGTGGGCGCCTCCCCGGAGAAGGTGCATCTGAAGCAGCTAATCCATTCCTGCCCCGAGGAGATGCGCAGGGACCTCGACTCCTACGACATACTCGCCTTGCCAGGTGGGTTCTCCGCCGGCGACTACGTCCGCGCCGGGGCCATCTTCGCCGCGCGCATCCGCTCCGCCCTGTCCAAGGAGGTGGAGGAGTTCGTCAAATCCGGCAAGCCGGTCATAGGCATCTGCAACGGATTCCAGATATTGGTGGAATTGGGGATGCTGCCGGCATTCGGCCCCACCATGAACCGGGAGCCCCAGGCGGCCTTGTACGTCAACGACTCGGCCAGGTTCGAGTGCATACCTACCTTGCTCAAGCACGAGAACGCAGGCAACTGCATCTTCACCCGCAACCTGCCCAAGGGCAAGGTGGTCATGTTCCCCTGCGCCCACATGGAGGGTAAGCTCATGTTCCGGATGGAGGAGGAGGCCGGCCGGCTCGCCAAGCTGGAGGAGGACGGCCAGGTGGTGTTCCGCTACGTGGACCCGGAGGGGAGGTATGGCGGATACCCGTGGTCGCCGAACGGCTCCATATCGAGCATCGCAGGGCTCTGCAACCCGGCCGGGAACGTGATGGGCCTGATGCCCCACCCGGAGAGGGTGTTCCACCGCTTCACTCATCCAGACTGGACCAGGATGAACGTCGACCCCGCCGGAGACGGGGACGGCAGGACCATTTTCCAGTCTGCGGTGGAGTACGCCTCGAAGCGCAAGAAATGAGCCTCAGTCGATGTGGATGCGCACCTCGACCACGTCGCCGTCCTTCAGGCCGAGGGTGCGGCGCAGATGGTACTTGCAGATGATCTCGATGATGTCCTCGTAATGCGAGCGAGTCGGGACCACCACGGCGCACTCGATGTTCTGGATGTCGGCGGGGTGGCAGAGCACGTCACCAAAGGTGCGGCCGTTGCGCTCGAAGCCCTTGATGCGTATGCCCTTGACCCCCTGGAGAAGGGCGAGCTTGTGCACGTCGGTCTGCAGCACCCTGACGTTCAGGGTGCCCTCGTAGGGCTTGAAGCCCAGAAGGGAGAGGAACTGCTCCTGGTAACCTTCCTGGTTGACGTAGTACTGGCCCTCTCCCATACCTGTGACCACCTCCCCGTGCACCAGGACGTGGTCCCGGGTCTCGAATACCCTCTGGTACTCGGAGTACTCGCGCCTCAGCGCCTCCATCCCCTTGTCGGTCAGCTTTATGCGCTGCCTCCTCGCCCCCAGGTCGCGGACGATCCATCCCTGGCCCAAGAGCTCCAGGATGCGCTTGGAGGCGGACTGCTGGCTCATGCCCAGGGCTTCGCCTAGCTCGCGCGACGATATGGAGATGTAATCATGCATCCCGCCCATGAGCGCGATCTTGCGCAGGGCGAGGATCAGCCGGCCTTCCATTTCTTCTTCCAGGCACGTCCCTCCTCTTTCATCGGTCTCGCGCTTCAGCATTGCGGGCCGCCCCTATTTAATCTATCCAAAGGCTCCCTCGCATCCGAACCTTACTTTCCATCATGGCGAAGAAGGCAGGGCATCAGTTATTTATTCCGGGAGCGATGCAGAATCGGGTCAACATGAAGAACCGCCATGTGATCGAGGCCATGGGCAAGACCAAGGTGGTCATCGAGGACGGGAAGGTAATCTACGTCGGCGAGCCGTCCGTGACCTATTGCCCCCTGTTCATGAAGCACCGCGGCATCAAGGAGATCACCTCTGACGAGGTGCGCGAGAACGTGGAGTTCCGGATGCGCGACTTCGGCATGTGCGGACCGAACAGGGACATGCGCATGCCCGACTTCCTCACCTACGGCGTATCGGAGCTCCTGGCCATGGCCGTCTCGAAGGAAATCTTAGACGCCGCGGTCCTGGTCGCGGACGGGGCGGGCACGGTGGTCGTCTCCGACCCCGAGCTGATACAAGGCATAGGCGGAAGGATATCGGGGATGATCGAGACCACCCCGATAGCGGAGGTCATCCAGGCCGTGGGACGGGAAAACGTCCTCGATCCCGATAAGGGCAGCATCGACCAGTTCAACGGCACCCAGCTGGCCTTCCGGCTGGGCCACAGGAAGGTAGGGGTGACCGTGGCCAAGGCCGAGGATGCGCGCATGGTCCGGGACGGCTTCGGGTCGAGCGTGATGATATTCGCGGTGCACACCACCGGGGCGGACCAGAAGGATGCCAGGCTCTTCTTCGAGACCTGCGACATTGTGTCCGCGTGCGCCTCGCGCTGGGTCAGGGAGGAGGCCAGGTCTTTGGCACTGCTTCAAGTGGGCAACAAGATACCCATCTACGCCACGAGCGAGGACGGGAAGAAGCTATTGGAGATGAGGATCGCTCAGCTCGGCGGAAGGAAGGAGAGCGGTCCTGAGGACCCCCCGCGGCCGCTGCTTTGATCAGTAATCGCCATCCACCGTCAGATGGTTTCCTGAGCGGAGGTAGATGGTTTTCATGCCCAGCTTGCGCAGCTTCGAGCGCATCAAGGCGTCGTTGGTGACCACGAAGGCTTGGAGCTGGCGCGCTACCTCGATCACGCCCGCGTCCCCCTGGGTCGCGGTCTCGGCCACAGGATACTTCCGCGCGAGGGACAGGGCGACCTGAGCATGCTTGTTCCTCGAGCGATGGAGCTCGCCGATGACGCAGCCGGGGACGAAGACCTGGCAGGCGCCGAGCAGGCGCTTCAGCTCCAGGTCGAGGTTGATCTTGAACTCAAAGGGCATCAGTAGGGCGTTGGTATCTAGAACGACGTTCTGCATTTCCCCTCTATTGGACTATGCCATAGCCGATCAGGCGCCACTTGCCCTGGATCTTGCGGGAGATGGCGACCCTCTGGGTCTTCTCGGCGCACACCGGGATCTTCAATGTGACCTCGGACTCGTCCCCTCTGGCCGAGGTGACGACGCCGACGGTCGTGGCCGTCCCCACCGACAGCATCAGCGGCTCGTTGGTCTTGATGTTCTCCACCGCCAGGTCCTGGGCAGCGCCAACGACCCGCTCCAGAAGCTTGGTCTTCATGATGAACTTGTGCATCACCGGCGGCAGGGTCCCGGGCTTGCCCACGACCCTTCCAGTAAGGCCGTCGGATTTGGTCATGGACGGGTCGAGCTTGGTGCCGATGGCAATCAGCCCGCCCGGCTTGGCCGCCTCGAGCTCGAGCTCGCCAGCATGGAGGGACTCGACGGTGGTGGTGATCTTCTCCCATGTGATCTCACGGCCCTGCTCCACCTTGCGGCCGGGAGCGATCTCGATCTGGTCGCCCACCTCCAGCTTGCCTTGCATCAGGGACCCGCCCAGGACCCCTCCTCGCAGGGATTCGATCTCCGAGCCAGGGTTGTTGATGTCGAAGCTGCGCGCCACGTACATCCGTGCCGGCTTCTTGACGTCGGTCTTGGGGCTGGGGATGACCTTCTCGATGGTCTCGATGAGCTTGTCTATGTTGACGTTGTGGTTCGCCGACACAGGGATTATGGGCGCGTTCTCGGCGATGGTGCCCTTGACGAACTCCAGGATCTCCTTGTAGTTGGCCAAAGCCTCTTCCTTGGTGACGATGTCCACCTTGTTCTGGACGATGATGATCTTGTCCACACCGATGATGGTAAGGGCCATCAGGTGCTCCTTGGTCTGGGGCTGGGGGCACTTCTCGTTGGCCGCCACCAGAAGCAGCGCGCCGTTCATCATGGCCGCTCCCGATAGCATCGTGGCCATCAAGGTCTCGTGGCCGGGGGCGTCCACGAAGGACACGCTCCGCAGGAGCTCGGCCTCGCCCCCGCACTCTCGGCACGTGGGAACGTTGGTGTAGGCCTTGCTGCCCGCGCAGGAATTGCATTTGTAGAAATTGACGTCCGCGTAACCGAGGCGGATGGAGATTCCTCGCTTCACTTCCTCAGAGTGGCGGTCGGTCCACTCGCCGCTCAGCGCCTTGGTCAGCGTGGTCTTGCCGTGATCGACGTGACCGATCATTCCGATGTTGACCTCGGGCTGGCGGGAGTTCGACATTACTTCTTCTTCTCCTCGACCTTGATCAGCTCGTCCACGGGCTTGGAGCCGAACTGGGTGATCCTAAGGTTCAGCTGCGACACCTCAGGGGATATTGTGTTCCCGCGGATGGACTTGCGCAGCCTCAGCCCCTGCTCGGTGGTCTGGAAGCCGATGCCCTTGGTAATAAGGATGCGTCGCCTCTTGACCCCGGGAAGGTCCCTCCTCATAGGGAACCCGTCCTTGTCGCTACCTCCAGTAATGGAGAGCTTGTATCCAGGCAGGCCTACGAAGATGCCGTCCACGACGTCCCCGATCTTCTTCCCGATGAGGGAGTTGGCGTGGTGACCGGTGACAGGGACCTGGTAGGACTTGCCCGTCTTCACATCGTTGATGACGGCCTTGAACTCGACCATATCATACACCTTGAGTAAAGCGCCCTAATGTCGTCCGTCTTAAATAATTATTGGTCACGGGAAGGGCTCGGGCTGAACAGGCTGGCCTATTTGAGGGTGAGGTCGCATTGCATCGAGAAGGGGCAGTGAGAGCCGAAGGGGGCTAGAGCCCGAGGAATGATTATCTATTTAGACCTCGAACGATGTGCGTACCATTGGTGTTTCGATGTCGTTCGCCAGGGCGTTCACATCCGTTGTCATGGTATTCCTCTTGGCTTCGTTGATCTTGGTGGGTAATGCGCAGGCCGATACCCTCACCACCACCGAGACCAGGACGATAGGCTTTGATGGCTATAGCATCATGATCCTGTACCAGGCGACGGATACATCGTTCGTCACCTATTCCTTTGAGGTCGACCTAGGGACCGCCATTGATG
>JAJRAN010000040.1 GCA_028682915.1 Methanomassiliicoccales archaeon
CAGAGCGTGGAGGACCTCGTGGATTTCGTAGTGGGGAAGGTCCTCGATCAGCTAGGGCAGGGGCACGAGCTTTTCAAGCGCTGGGGCAATTGAGCTCGGGCGCAGGCTAATAGTCTCGGAACCGCGTCTGCATATGCGTAAATATCGGATAGCAAATAGCGAAAGAACCTGCATTCCAGGGACCGAGGCGGACTCAGGATGCCAATCGTTCACACCAAGGGGCTGACGCGCCGATTCAATGGCTTCGTCGCAGTGGACTCCTTGGACCTCGACGTGGAGGAGAAGGAGGTCTTCGGCCTGCTCGGACCCAACGGCGCAGGCAAGACCACAACGATCAAGATGCTCACCACCCTCCTCCCAGTCAGCGGCGGCAGCGCGCAGGTAGCTGGAAGGGACGTGAGGGCCAGGCCCGCTGAGGTGCGCAAGGTCATCGGCTACGTGCCGCAGATGCTTTCCGCGGACGCCACGCTTACTGGCTATGAGAACCTGGTCATCTTCGCCAAGCTGAACAACGTCCCACGGGACCAGGTCGAGAAGAGGGCCAGGAACGCCCTGGAGAGGATGGGGCTCTCCGAGTTCGGGGACAAGCTGGTGCGGACCTATTCCGGTGGCATGGTGAGGCGCCTGGAGATCGCCCAGTCGGCCCTGCATTTCCCCCGCGTACTCTTCCTCGACGAGCCGACCATCGGCCTCGACCCACTGGCCAGGCGGGCCGTCTGGGACATGGTCCGGCAGCTGAGGGACGAGTACGGGACAACCATCTTCCTGACCACGCACCTCATGGACGAGGCCGACGCGCTCTGCGACCGCATCGCCATCATGCACAAGAGCAAGCTGGTGGTGCTAGGAACACCCACGGAGCTAAAGGAGAGGGTGGGCGTTAGCAGCCTGGACGAGGTCTTCATCCATCATACGGGGGGCATGATCGAGTCCGGTGGCAGCATCAGGGAAATCCAAAGGGAACGGATGACCGCCAGGAGGCTGGGCTAGCGACATGGCCGATGGAACTGGTAGCTTCCTCCAAAGCTCGAAGGGATTCATCGCCAAGGTCTACGTCATGGTCGAGCTCGAGGCTCGCAAGCTCAGGCACGACCCGTCCGAGCTGCTCACCAGAGCGATCCAACCCGCCCTGTGGCTGCTGGTGTTCGGGGTCGTCCTCGACCAGATCAGGCTGATACCCACTGGGGACTTCTCCTACCTGGAGTTCCTGACACCAGGAGTCTTGGCGCAGAGCGTGCTCTTCATATCCATATTCTACGGCATAACCATCGTCTGGGAGAGGGACCTGGGCATAGTCCAGAAGTTCCTGGTGAGCCCCTCGTCGCGAAACGCGCTGGTGACGGGGAAGGCCCTGTCCGCCGGCGTCCGCAGTTTGTCCCAGGCATTGATCGTGTACATCTTGGCATTGGTAGTGGGGGTGGGGCTCGACCTCCGCCTGATGAACATCCTCCTGGTCGGGGTGACGGTGGTGGTCGGAGCGGCGATCTTCGCCACCCTATCGCTGATAATCGCCTGCCTGGTAAAGACGAGGGAGAGGTTCATGGGCATCGGGCAGATGATAACCATGCCCCTGTTCTTCGCGAGCAACGCCATCTACCCGATCTCCATCATGCCCAAATGGCTGCAGGTGATTGCCCTGGGGAATCCCCTTACCTACATGGTCGATGCTTTGAGGGACCTCATGATCGTGGGCTGGGTGAGCGAGTTCGGCCTGGCTTTGGACTTCGCCATCATGGGGGTGTTCGCCCTGGTACTTATCCTGATCGCGGGCAGGCTCTATCCCAGGGTGGGCTGGTAGCGCTCCGGGGCGGTCGACACTCACTCGACGAAGATCGCTGGCCTTCCTGGCTGCGCCGCCTTGGCCTTCCGCCCCGGGTCCTTTATCGATGGGTCATCGGCCGAGTACACGAAGACGTCGCAGCCCAGCTCCGAGGTCATGAAGGGAGCGGCGTTTCTGAGATAACGTAACTCGTCGAAGCTCGCCCCCATCCGATCCAATTCCTGCATGGAGCGCTTTACGAGGTCCTCCGCCACCTTCCTGGCGAAGTCCGATGCCTCCTTGCCCTTGGTCCGAATGGAGGGGTCGGACATCGCCGCCTTGGTGAGACCAGGGACCGATATCTCCTTGCTCCTGGCCATCTTCAATCCCATCTGGTAGACGGTCTGCTTCCAGGCGGGGGTGGTGTAAAGATTGATTGAAGTGGGCTTGATGCCAGTCACCTTGAGGATCTCGTTAATGTCGGCCATCGCCCCCTTGAGGTACTCTTCCGCCTGCTCCGCCTGGACATCCAGCTCCTCGTCGATCTTCTCTGGGAAGGCGGCCAGCGAGACGAAGCCTTTTCCCCCGACGGCCTCCCATAGCTCCTCGGCCACGTGTGGCGTGATAGGAGCCATCATCCTTATCCAGGCATCTATGGTGCGTTTGGTGGCATCCCCATTGCAGCCGCCCCGTCGGGCGTACCACCGGAGGTCATTGTACATCTCGAAGTAGATCTCGTTGGCCAGGAGGCGGAGGTCGAAGTCCTGCATTCCCTTTCGAACGTTGGCTATCCTGGAGTTGACCTTGGAGACCAGCCACTTGTCGATGTCGTCCAGTCCCCCTTTGCAGATGTGACTCTTCATCTCCTCCACGGTCTTGGGGATGCGCTCCATCTTGGAGGTATAGTTCTCGACCACCTCCTCGTCCCATTCCACGTCCGCGAATGGCGAGGCGATGTGCGCATAGTACAACCGGAGCGAGTCCACCCCGTAAAGCTCGGCCGCCCCTGGAATGGGCTGGGCGCCTCCCTTGGATTTGGAGATCTTGCCCCCCTTCCCCACGACGTACCAGTTCACGAAGATGCCCCGGGGCCAATGCCGCTCCGGCATGATGGCCACGTGGTTCATGAGGAAGGCCGGGAAATGCACTGTCATGTGCTCCTTCCCTCCCAGGTTCACGTCCAGCGGGTACCAGTACTCGACATCGGCGCGAATCTGCTCCAGCGTGGTAACCGGCACGCCGCTGTTCCTCGACACCTCGGAGGCGTTCCCTCTTCCCAGCAGGACGAAGTCCAGCAGCCTCTCGTCCATCTGGTCGGCCTTCAGCTTGCCTTCGTTGACGTAGATGGAGACCAGGTAATAGAGCGGATAGAGCGTGGAATCGGAGATGGCCTCGATGATCCACTTCTCGTCGAATGGGAACCTGGTCCCGAGCCAGTTCCCCTGCCTGACGCAGGCCCTTTCCCTGAACCAATCGAGCACGCCTTGGATGTTGGTATAGTATTCGGAGGGCAGTATCTGCATGGATTCGGCCTGGCCCTTGCTCTTATCGGTGAGCTCCTGGTTCCCATAATCGATGAACCATTGGTCGGGGACCCTGCTGATGACCACCTTTCCGCCGCAGCGGCAGATGACCTCCTCGGAAAGGTCATAGAAGACGTCCGCCTCCTTGGCGGCGATCATCATCTCCCTGATCTTCTCCTTGGCCGTCTCGACCGGCATCCCGGCGAACTCCCTGCAGCTGGCATTCATCTTCCCAGTGTGGAAGCCTGCCTTGTATATCTCCTTCTTCGCCTCGACAAGCCTGGGGTCGCCGCTCTTGGTGATGCCCATGCGCTGGACGATCTCCACCGCGGGCATCGGCCCCCAGCCTTTGGTGTCGATGATGGCGATCGGGACGATGGCCCGGACCTCGTCCGCGTCCAGGTGGTACGACGCCATCATGTCAGGGTCGTCCTGGAGGTTCTTCAGGGCGATCCAATCGTCAGGGGCGTCGGAAGGCACGCTGGTCACCAGCCCAGTGCCGACGTTGGGGTCGCAGAACTTGGCTGGCAGGACCATGACCTCTCGGTGTATGACCGGGGCTATGCATCTCACCCCCATCAGGTCCCTCCCGCTGATCTTGCCGATGACCTCGAGACCTTCCTTCTGGTAGCGCATCTTCTCGTATGATTCGAAGGACATGACCCAGGTCTCGTCACCGTGGCGGACCTTTGCATACTCCACGTCGGGGTTTACCCAGAAGTTGGTCTGTCCATAGACCGTTTCTGGACGCAGGGTGGCCGCTACCAGGAACATGTCCCCGAGACGGAATTTCAGCAGGGTGTACTCGTTCGTCTCGGCATTGCCGCCCTTCTGGATGTCGGTCTCGGATGCGTCGATGGCCACCGGCCCGTCGTTGACGCAGGCAGGCGCGTAATATGGTTTTTGGATCAGCAGTCCCTTCTCCATCAGCTTGCGGAACTGCCACTGGATGAATTTACCGTAATCTGGATAGGTGGTGGAGGTGAAGCGCCTCCAATCAGCCAGGAACCCGAACCGCTTCCAGTAGTCGTTGACATAGACCTGGTTGAAGAAGTCCACGACCTTCAGCGGGTCCTCGAGCTCCTTCAACTTCTCATCGGGGCATCCATTGGCCAGGAGGTAATCGATCGTCCTTTCGTCCCGCCTGCGGACCCGGTTCGCAAGGGAGATGGCCCCGTTGCCAGTGGCATGGGTCCCGACGGGGAATAGGACGTTGTATCCCAACATGCGTCGGTACCGGGTCATAGCATCGACGTAGGAGAACCCTCGCATGTGCCCTACATGCAGATAGCCAGTCACTCCGGGATAGGCAAAGATCATCATGAACTTGGGACGGTCGTCGCGGTTGGCCTCGTTTATCCCCGCTTCGTACCATCTCTTTTGCCACTTGGTCTCGATTTCCGCCCAGGCATTTCCCATCGGAGCACCTTTTTCGGAATGGTGCACGACTCTAAATACTGTTGCGGTGGTCTTGCATAGGCTATAAGACTATTTGCCAGCACATTTTATTCATGATGTGACAATTTATTAATATGACAAAGTGAGACCGACAGGATAATATTTATATACTGTCGTGTGACATACATATGACAAAGTCTGCCGTAAAGGTGCTGGTGAGCCATAAAGATGGACGGGGAAAGGATAACGCTTCGACTGGAGCCAGAGGACCTCGAGCTGATAGATGCGTTCGTAAAGAAGAGGCCGGAGTTCTCCAACCGCTCGCAGTTGGCGCGCATCGCCATTCGCACGTACATCGAAGGGGCACAGGGCGCGCCATCATCTGAGGAACGTGGGACTCGCGTGACGGTCGAGGTACCGAGGGCCGTCCTCCACATACTGAGCACGATGGTGAAGGAAGGGTACTACACCTCGATCGATGGGGCAATCGAGGAGACGATCCGCAAGGAGTTCGTCACCAAGGAACATCTCGAAGAGGCGAAGAAGCGCGCTCACGAGACACGCAAGAGTACCTTGGAATACGTTCCCTAGGAAGAAGGCGGACCGAAGGGGCTGGCCGGCCGCAAGGCTGGTAGAAGGGATGGGGTGCACGGTTACCGAGGAACCGGTAGGTCACCTGCCCGACAGAAAGGAAGACAGGAGGCGGGACGCACATGGGACAAGGGGCCAAGGCTGAGCAGATCGTGGCGATGCTCAGCAAGGGGATCATCGAGCCAAGAATCACGGTGGTGGGCTGCGGGGGCGCGGGCAACAACATCGTGCAAAGCGTGCATTGCGAATGCCGGAGCAACGTCGAGACCCTGGCGGTCAACACCGACGAGAAAAAGCTCCAGGAACTCAATGTCCATAAGAAGCTGCTGATAGGCAGGGACGTTACCCAGGGCAAGGGCGCGGGCGGCTTCCCCGAAGTGGGGGAGTATTGCGCTGACTGCGCCCGTTCCTATTTCAGGGAGGCCCTGAGCGGCAGCGACATAGTAATCATCGTGGCGGGCATGGGCGGCGGCACTGGTACGGGTGTCGCGCCGGTCGTCGCCGAGGTGTCCAAGGAGCTGGACGCTGTAACTTTTGCCATAGCCATTTCACCATTTTCCTACGAGGGCGAGAGGCTCGAGAAGGCGAGGGAGGGAATAAATCGCCTCAGGGGAGTTGTCAGCAACACCATAGTGCTGGACAACGACAGATTGCTGGACGTCGCTGGCGACCTTCCGATCAGCCAGTCGTTCCAGATAATGGAGAAGAGCGTGATGCGCATCATCGACTCGCTCTGCTTGCAGATAACGGACTCGCTCATCTCGCAGATGACGCCGGAGGTCGAGGAGATGATGCACCACATCGAGGAGGAAGAGTCCGCTCCCTTGATGATGCCCGAGCAGGCGGCGCTGCATGCCAGCTCGCCTATCACCGAGCCCAAGCCATCTGATTTGGACGGCACCTTGATCATGCGCTGAGGTTCCCCCGGTTCCTAAGGGCAGGTTTCCCTGGGCGTGGCCGTGCAGGCGGTCACGCCTACGTTACTTTTTTTTAAAGCGTTCTGAGACTCGCGGATGTTAGTTTCTTATCCATCCATCGGATATCGAATCGCGTGCTGGTAGGATTGGTCGTGAACCCGCTCGCGGGGATGGGGGGCTCGGTCGGGCTCAAGGGGACCGATGGAAGGGAGATATTCGAGGAGGCGAAGCGCCGGGGCGCGCGGCCAGTGGCCGAGGGCAGGATGCGCGATGTTCTCTCGCACATTCCCCGGACCGGAGGTCTGCGGTTCCTCACCGCCAGCGGTGCCATGGGAGAGGGCTTGCTTGCCACGTTCTCGTTCCCGTACGACGTCGTGCATCGGTCGGAGGCCGACCCTTCCTCCCAGGACACGAGGTCCGCTTGCGCTCAGTTCCTTTCCATGGGGGCAAGGCTCATCATCTTCGGGGGCGGCGACGGGACGGCGAGGGACGTCATGGACGCGGTGGGGGAGAGGGTGCCGGTTATCGGTGTGCCCTCCGGCGTGAAGATGCACTCGGCCGTCTTCGCCAACACGCCCCAGGATGCGGCCAGCCTGATCGTGAAGTACCTGTCCCCCGGCCTCCCCCTGAGGAAGTCGGAGGTTATGGACATCGACGAGGAGGCCTTCCGGGAGGGGCGCCTGAGCGCCCGCCTGTACGGCTATGTGATGACGCCTTACGAGAGGGGCTTGGTGCAGCCGATCAAAGGCGACTACGAGGGCGGATCGGTCGAGGAGGAGAAGGAGTCGATAGCGGCCTATGTCGCTGAGGAGATGAAGGGCGGGGTCCTGTACATCCTGGGGCCAGGCACGACCTTGGAGGCGGTGGCCAAGCGGTTGGGCGTCCCCAAGACCCTGCTCGGGGTGGACGCGGTCCTCGATGGGAAGGTCGTGGCGGCGGACGCCTCGGAACGGGACCTGTTGGCTCTGCTTGATGCTCATGACAAGGCGAAGATATTCGTGACCCCCATCGGGGCGCAGGGCTTCATCCTCGGCCGGGGGAACCAGCAGATCTCGGCCCAGGTGGTGCGCGAGGCAGGGCTCGAGAACCTCGTGGTCCTGGCAGCGCCGACCAAGCTGAAGGAGACCAGGGTGCTGAGGGTGGACACCGGGGACGACGAGCTGGACCGCAGGCTGAGAGGCTTCAGGAACGTGGTGGTAGGATTCCGGCTGGGCACGATGGTGAGGGTGGAGTGAACCCCTGCCAGGTGCTCATAGGGAGGCGGCTTTCTTACCCAGCTCGAACGCCCTCTCGTTGACCTGCTTGGCCTTGGAGGGCACGCTCGACAGGAGCGCCTCCTTCAAAGTATCCTCGCGGATGGGGAAGCCTCTCAAGGTTGAGATTGCGCCGATGAGGACCGAGTTCACGGTCACCCTCGCCCCCGCCTCCTCCGCCGCCTTGGTGGCGTCGAAGGATATGACCCTCAAGCCCGACCTCCTCATGGCCGAGAGCAGCTCCTGAACATTGGGATATCTCTCGTTCCCGCCGGTGACGGTCATGGGCACGATGCGTCCTATGTCTGTGACCACCACCGTCCCTTGCTTGGCATAGGGCAGGGCGCGGTAGGTCTCCACCGGCTCGAACCCCAGGATTAGATCGGCCCCGGCCTTGGGCACCAATGGTGATAGCACGCCCTTGCCGAAGCGCACCACCGCGCTCACGCTCCCTCCGCGCTGCGCCATGCCATGCACCTCGGACATCACCACCTCGTGACCTTCCCTCATGGCCGCTTCGCCGATCACACGGGACGCGAGCAAGACCCCCTGGCCGCCGACGCCGACTATGAGCACATCGTAGGTCATTTCACCACCTCGATCGCCTTCTTGGGGCATACCTGGGCGCAGCAGCCGCAGCCGATGCACATCTCCGGCGTGATGGTCACGTCCTTTCCGTCGAACGCCAGCGCCGGACAGGTGAACTTGGTGAAGCAGGTCTTGCAGCGCACGCATTTCGCCTGGTCGATGACGTAGGCAGTGCGCTCGAGCTTGGCCTTGCGCATCAGCGCCAAGGGGCAGGCCCGCTTGGAGACGATGACCGAGAACGCATCCCGGTCCAGCGCCTCCCTCACCGCGGCGGTGGTGGAACCGAGGTCGTATGGATCGACGGTCTGCACGAACTTCACGCCCAGGCCCCTCAACATGGGCTCGATGTCCAAGGGCAGGGTAGGACGGACATGGGTTCTCCCCGTGCCAGGATGGGGCTGATGGCCGGTCATGGCCGTGGTGCCGTTGTCCAACACCACCAGCAGGTAGCGGTGGTCGTTGAACACGGCGTTGACTATGCCGGGGAGCCCAGAATGGAACAGCGTCGAGTCCCCGATGTAGGCGATCACCTTCTGCTTGGTGCTCTCGCTGAACCCTCCGGCGGCCCCCACGCTCGAGCCCATGCACAGGAGGAAGTCGGCCGAGCTCATGGGCGGGTTGATGCCCAGGGTGTAGCAGCCGATGTCGGTCGAGAACACCGCCTCGCGGTTGCCTAGCGCCTTCTTTACCGCATAGAACGTGGCGCGGTGGGGGCATCCAGCGCAGAGGACGGGGGGCCGGTTGGGCAGGACGATCGGCTCTATGTCGATGGGCTTGCCCATCTCCTTGACCTTCAGCTCGGGCTTGAGCGCGAGGGCGGTCTCGGGCGAGTACTCGAAGGCCATGGGAAGATGGCCGGAGAGCTTGCCCAGCACGCGCAGGTCGCAGTTCTCTTCTTTGGCCAGCTGGATGACCTTCTCCTCGACGAGGGGCGAGAGCTCCTCGAAGACGGCCACCTTGTCGAACGACGAGATGAACCGGCGCAGCTTCCTTTCAGGCAATGGATAGGTGAATCCGAGCTTCAGGAAGCTCGCGTCCTCGATGAACTCCTTGGCGTAGGTGTAGGCGACGCCGGAGGCGATGACGCCCACGCTCCCCTTCCCCGACTCGAAGTTCAATGGCGATTCCTCGGAGAGATGCTCGGCGACCTTCATCCGCTCCAGCTGCTTGGCCCTGCTCCGTCTTGCCACCGCGGGAACGGGGACGAAGCGCATGGGGTCCTTATCGAAGTGCCCGTCGAGGGAGACCTTCTTCGCTTCGCCCAGGGTGACGACGCCTCGGGCATGGTTGACCCTGGTCGAGGTGCGCAGCAGCACCGGCACCTCCAGCTTCTCGGATATCTCGAAACCGGCCAGGGTCATCTCCTTTGCCTCCGCGGGCGTGGCCGGCTCCAGCATCGGCAGGTTCGCCAAGCGGGCGAAGATGCGGCTGTCCTGCTCGTTCTGGCTGGAATGCATGGACGGGTCGTCGGCGGTGAGGATCACCATGCCCTTCCTCACTCCGGAGTAACCTAGGGATACGAATGGGTCGCTGGCCACGTTGAGGCCGACGTGCTTGAAGAAGACGAAGGCGCGCAGCCCGGAGGCCGCCGCGGCCGCCCCTACCTCGAGGGCGACCTTCTCGTTGGTCGAGTATTCGAAGTACATCCCCGTTTCTTTGGATAGCACCTCCAGGTTGGTCCCGATCTCAGAGGAGGGCGTGCCCGGATAGGTCGTGGCCACCGCCACCCCGGCCTCCAGGCAAGCTCGGGCTATCGCTTCATTGGCCAGCAGGAGGGCCTTCTTCTCGCCGTCAACCAGAGGCGCCCGCTCCCTTGCATTTGGCCTTCAAGGCGGCGTAGTCCTCGTCCACTCTCCTCTGCACTTCGGCGATCATGGCCGGCGTCAGGTGCTTGAACCTTCCCTGCGACATCAGGTACTCCTCCACTGGCTTGGTCTTGACGTCCTTGTTCAGCACGTACGCGCCGTTCTCGTACTCGTAGAGCGGGAAGATGCCTGTCTGAGTGGCCAGGCGGGCCACCTCCACGGACTTGGAGGATGGGATCTTCCATCCCGGAGGACAGGAGGACAGCGCGTGGATGAACTTCGTCCCCCGGATGGTCTTCGCCTTCTTAACCTTGGTGACAAGGTCCTCTGGATAGGCAATGGAGACTGTAGCGCCGTAAGCGATCCCGTTGGAGATGAGCATTTCCATGATGGGCTTCTTTGCCACCTGCTTCCACTCCTGGTTCTTGCCTCCCGGGGTGGTGTTGGTCCAAGCGTAGAGGGGGGTGCAGCCAGAGCATTGGATCCCGGTGTTCATGTAAGCCTCATTGTCGTACATGATGTAGATGAAATCGGTGCGGCGGTCGACCGCGCCGGACAGCGCCTGCAGACCTATGTCCACCGTTCCCCCGTCCCCGGCCCAGCCCACCACTATCACGTCATCAATGCCCTTCGCGTCCAGGGCAGCTCGTATCCCCGAGCTGACCGCCCCCGTGCACTCGAAGGCGTGGTCGATCACCGGGACCTTCAGGGCGGCACGGGGCCAGACCCCTTGGACGACCGACCAGCAACAGGCCGGCGAGTTGATTATGGTCTTGGGGCCGAGGGCCTTCAAGCAGAGCCGGGCCAGAAGGGTCGCCCCGCAGCCCGCGCATCCGGAGTGGCCCTTGCTCACGAGCTCGTCTTTCGGTAAAGTCAACCTTGGCATTCTTACCACCTGTAGCTGCCGTCCTTGAGGGCGACCCATTCCACGTCCTTGCTCATGCTCCCGCTCTTCGCTATCGCCAGCAGGTCCTCGAACATCTTCTCGAACTCCGCCTCGGTGATGTCCCTGCCTCCCAGGCCGCCGATGTAGCCTTTGACCCTCACGTCCGAGGCCATGGGATATAGGGCATTGCGCACCTCGCCGTAGATCGCCCCTCCCTGGGCGAAGGTGTAGCTGCGGTCGAACACCCCGATGGTCCTCACTCCCTCTCCTAGCCTCATGACCTCCTCGGTGGGGAAGGGCCTGAAGGCGCGGAGCTTGGCCACGCCGACCTTCCTCCCCCGTTCCCGCATTCGGTCCGCGGACACCTTCGCCGTGCCGGCTGCCGAGCCCGCGACTATCAAGGCCACGTCCGCGTCCTCGCAGCGGTAGAGCTCCACCAGGCTGCTGTAGTCGCGCCCGAACGCCTTTTTGAAGGCGATCCCGGCCTCCACCCACTTCTTCTTGGCCTTCTCCATCGCCAATGCGTTGTTGTACCGGAACTCCATGGCCCAGTCCGGCATGACCAGGGACCCGTACCGGCGCGGCTTGCGGAAGTTTACCTTGACATCGGGGTTGAACGGGTGAAGGTAGAAGTCGATCTCCTCGATGGCGGGCACGTCGACCTTCTCGAAGGTGTGGGAGAGGATGAAGCCGTCCTCGATGATCATCGCGGGCAGCATGATGTCCTTGTCCTCGGCCACCCGGTACGCCATGAGGATCAGGTCCAATGTCTCCTGGTTGTTCTCGCAGAAGAGCTGCATCCAACCGGTGTCCCTCTCCCCCATGACGTCCATGTGGTCCGTCCAGATGTTCCAGGGTGGGCCCAGGGCTCTGGAGACGACGGGCATGACGATTGGCCGACGCGCCCCTGAGGCCCAGAAGAGCATCTCGTGCATGAGCGCGAGGCCTTGCGAGGATGTCGCGGTGAAGGTGCGCGCTCCGATGTATGAGGCCCCGATTAGGGCGGCCATGGCGCTGTGCTCGCTCTCCACCTTGATGTACTTGGCGTTCATCTCGCCATTGGCCACCATCTCCGCCAGCTTCTCCGAAATCGAGGTCTGGGGCGTGATCGGATAGGCGGCGATGACCTCCACCCTGGCCAACATGGCCGCCTTGGCCGCGGCGGCGTTGCCTGTCATGAGGTCTAGCATATCGAGTCCTCCCTGACCATCTCGATCGCGCCTGTCGGGCATTCGTTGGCGCAGATACCGCATCCCTTGCAGTGGTCGTAGTCGACGCGGGGATACTCGCCCTCCTCCCTGACCTCGATGCTCACGTCAGGGCAGAACTTCCAGCAGGTGTAGCAGCGGGTGCACTTCTTGGTGTCGATGATAGGTCGGAACGTCCTCCAGGTGCCGGTGCGCACGCTCTCCGTGGTCTGCAGGCTGTAGGTCGACTGCGGCAAATCGCGGTAGGTCTCCATCTCACCACACCCCCTTGACCGTCTCGAAGGCCT
This sequence comes from Methanomassiliicoccales archaeon, assembly GCA_028682915.1. GTDB lineage: Archaea > Thermoplasmatota > Thermoplasmata > Methanomassiliicoccales > UBA472 > JAJRAN01. The sequence goes on from JAJRAN010000040.1 coordinate 12,216, forward strand.
CCTTGGCCGCCTCGGCGTTCGCCTTCTTGTCCCCGGGAGATGCCTTCAATATGCTCTCGATGACGGATTCCAGCGGGACCTGTGGGCATATCTTGGAGAAGGCCCCGATGATGGCCGTGTTGACTATCGGAGAGTTCTCAGACCCCAGGCCGTATTTGATGGCGATGCTGGTCGCGTCCACGGTGGCCACCTTGTTCCACTTGACGTGCTGCAGGTCGCAGCTCTCCTTGGCGCTGTTAATCAGCAGCGCCCCATCCGGCTTCAGGCCCTGGAGCACGTTGGTCATGCTGACCAGGTCCGGGTCGAGCACCACCACGTAATCGGGGAAGTAGATCTCGGAATGGGTGCGTATTGGTTTGAGGTCGATGCGACAGAAGGCGGTGACCGGAGCCCCACGCCTCTCCACTCCGAAGAAGGGAAAGGCGGCAGCGTGCAAGCGGTTCATGACCGCCGCCCTGGCAAGCAGCTCAGAAGCGACGACCGCTCCCTGACCTCCACGGCCATGGAATCGTATCTCGATCATATGCAGCTCCGTCCCCACTAAGCCCTTCTGCGTATTTATTCTTCGTCGAGCCAGCGTGTCAAGGGCTAGCATTAGTCAAAGCGAGGAAAACGATATTAGCGCCGTCCAAGATGCTATGAGCGATATGTCCTTGCACAACCTATGCTTCCGTGCTTTCTGCCAGGCGACCGAGGATGAGCGGAAGGTGAGGCAAGCCCTGCTCTTCGCCTCCGGAGGGAAGGAGGAGAAGGTCGAACGGACCAAGTGCGATGGCTATCACGGCAATCCCATTGTGATCCTTGATGTATGCATCAGTTCCGCGCGTCCCATCAGATCGTTCTTCCAGCGGCTGTCAGCGGAGGACCGTGAAGCCTTGGCGCACGACCTGGAGAGGAGAATCGATGAGGAATGCGCCTTCTATTTCAGGCTGGACAAGCAGGAGGCTTATCTCGGGAGATTAGTCCTTGGAGAGAAGGGGGACGAGGACGACATCATCGCCGTACATGGGAAGGTCAAGTCATATCCCAAGAGCAGGGAGGCCTCCCTTCGCCTCATGGACGAATATCTATCCTCCTTTGATGGGGAATGAGAGACTCAGGACCTCATGTCTATTCCTTGCCATGCTGCGTCCCGAAGGAGCTATCCACCATGAAATCGATAGGCCAATGGCGCTTCGAACCTCGCCCCGATGGAAAGGTTCTTACCAATAACCAGTATATCCGCAGACCAACGCAGGGGTAGCCAAGCTTGGCCAACGGCGCAGGACTTAGGATCCTGTCCCTAGCGGTCCGTGCGTTCAAATCGCACCCCCTGCACCACCATCTCTCGTATAATTTAAATTAGAAACGAACGGAAGGCGTTTGCTTCATATCTTCTTCCTTCTCATTAAGAAGAAAACCGCCACCACGATTATTATTGCGGGTATTGCCACGATCCCAAAGATTACTTCTGTTGGCAGATCATTCGACGAATCTTCATTATTGGAAATATCGACCTCGATTATGTTCACCGCCTCTTCCTCCATCTGCTCAATTTGGTCAGTCGTCAGCTCGATGTGATAATCGTCAGGAGTAGCGCTCGCCGCGGAGAGCGGGGTGCCGCGGAAATTGTAGACCAGATTCGCCCAATCGTTGAAGTCGTAATATTTCTCTCCAGCTGGACTTGGATATCCTTCATCTAACCAATTATTCAGATTCATGCTTACAGAGCTATTGTCTATCCAGCCATTATATTCCCAATCAATCGATAATCCGCTAGGGTCTCTATAAATAACATTGTTAGAACCTCGCCAGACTGTCGGCCTAGCTTGGCCGATCCCCTCATATTCATCGAGTCTGGATTCATTCAATTCAATACAGTTTCCACATGAATAGTCCAAGGGCCTAGTCGGCACAAGATTGTTGAATTCGAACGCATAATTCATGATGCTCGGGTAATTGGGTTTGAAATTCGCGTCGACGTCTCCTCCATGATGTAGGCCAAGGGTATGCCCCAGTTCGTGCATGAAAACGGCTTCTTGGTAAGCGCGACTGCCAACACCGTCGCTGAAGGCCCCGAATGCCAATATGAAATCATCACAAAGGAAGCCCTCAGCGATTCCAGGGCATTTCAGGTCGATCGATAGCTTATTCGCGAATAGGCAGTAGCGATAGGTCATCTTCTTCGCTTGGATGGCATTAATGTTTTGGCGCTCTTCCTCTGTACCAAAATATGTGTTCTTGAGGGCGTATAAACCATCGAAACCGATGGACTCGCTCCAAGGAACGCTCTCATCGATAAGGACATGAAGGTTAATCCCCTGGACGTTGTCAGGGTTGGACACCTTCGCATTGGAGAAGGCGGCCTTCACGTCATCTATAGCCTCAAAGTTCGGCGCCTTTCCGGCCATGTAGTCCCCTTCAACGAATATATCCTTATGTAGCCAATTGGCGCCAAGATCGGGGAGATCGAGGTCCACTTCATCATCTCCGTTGAAGTCAATGCCATCCTGTTCCCATGAATCATAGAGACTGTCCCCATCGGTGTCCGGTTCGGGTTCAATAACGATCTTTAACATACCACAATTGTCGACCGTCTTGGTATCATCAAAGCAAAAGCCGATTACTTCGCCCTTACCTACCACCTCTATCTCATACTTGTGGAGGGGGTTGTATACGTCGTTGATTGGTCGAATTTCCTCCCATGAAGCTTCTTTATCCAGAGTAATGAAGATTGTAAGCCATTTCGCAGGCAGGGGCCAGGCTCCTATCGAACGGGCATAGTCTTCGCCCTGGGGGTAAGCAAAGCCCCAATACGGGTCTGCCCCGACCTTCCCGCCGCCTTGGCTCGGGTACATAGGCGCATCCTCGACTGGCCCCACAGGAGGGACCCCCTCGGTCCACCAGTTCTGTGGCCAGGCACTCCATGTCCCCTCGATGGTGATTATGTAGGTCACCGAATTGTTCAGTTTATTCTGAGAGTAGTCAACGTGTATGTCCGGACCATAGGTATCCAGCCATAAAGTCTCGTTCTCAACCGGCTGATCAATGGTTTGGTTCGAGATGCTTTCACCGAGGAAATCTTCAATGTCTTGATTAAATGATATTGGAACGCTAGTTGCAAGCAAGAAGAAGACGACAATTACTGAAAGGACGAAACCTTTCATGCACGACTCCCCCCCAGCACCCCCGCTGCTCGCCATCAAGTTCTGGCAAGGATGTCGGGATGAAATAGGGTAGAAGTCGTGTAATATAACTTGCTACAGCCAAACCTCACGGCATCCTGCCAATTCTTAATATCCCTGGCAAGAATGCGAAGAGAGAGTCGGATGAGGTGAAGTGCCCAGGATGGGGTGAGGTAATGGTGTTAGGATACATCCACACGGTACGGCCGTATCAAGCATGGGTTGACCACAAGGTGTTTTCAAATTTGGATGGGGAAACACTTGCTGGGGATTGGCTAGGAGGAGCTCACCTACCCGCCTTTCGATGTGAAGATTACCATTTTTGATCGTCGCACGCTATAGGCAAGAACCTCGCCTATGGTAAAAAAGGTCAACACCCCCTTGATTGACGGTTTGCTCGTGCCTCTGGATGGCTTCGGATGCAAATCGCACCCCCTGCCCTCTTCTTTCATAAGCAAGATAAAGTTGTAAATACTCGTGAAGCGAAATCCATCTCTGGTGGGGACAATTGTCCAATTACGTGAGGATAGGATTAACGCTCCTAATGGCAGCGACGATGCTGATGGCCTTGCCGCTGGCAGTGTCTTCGTCCTCAGGAGCGATGCCCATCGCTGGAACCTGCGATGGAGAGAGCTTGACCGACGCTTCCGGGGTAGCTTCTGCCGAATCCATATCCACGGAAAATTCAGTCGGAGGGAACCTAAGACATTTCACTCATGCGGTTAACACCCTCCCCTGGAGCCTGGACCCTTCTTCGGTAATAGGTCCGACGGATTATGGTGTGATGCAGAACTTCTACGAGACCCTGGTCTGGTACGATTCTGGGGACCCTAACAACCTGGTGCCTTGGCTCGCCACGCAGGTGCCTAGCTTGGATAATGGGCTCATCTCACCAGACGGCCTTCATTATGTCTATCTGATCAGACAGGGCGTGCTCTTCCATGACGGGACGCAAATGGACGCGTATGATGTCGAATACTCCATAGAGCGCATCCTCATCAGGAACGACCCAAATGGAATCAGCTATCTGTTGGGAAAGGCGCTACTGGGCTATTCCCCTGATTACGGCACGCCGCTCGACCCGAGCGTCATCGATTCCACCGTTACCGTCCTAGACCAGTGGACGGTGCAGGTCAATCTGGCAGCTCGCTTCCCTGGATTCAATGCCCTGATGGCCACCCATGCCTTGTCCATCATCTCCAAGGATTACATTCTCGCCAACGAGCCTGACGCCTTCGGGACGCAGAATTATTGGATGTCCATCCATGAGATGGGTACTGGGCCTTACACGATTTCGGCGATGGAGCCTTACACCTACATGACGCTGTGGAGCTTCGATTACTACTGGAGGGGGCAAGCGGCCATCGAGGCGGTGGACCTTGTTGTCTACTGGGACCCTCAAGCTAGGCAAATGTTGCTAGAGGAGGGGAGCGTCGACATCGCTGGATTGTTCTATAATGAATTGCCCAACTACATCTCAGACCCCGATATGAAGATCCGTTGGGGTGACCCGACCTTCACTTCGTATTTCATAGGAATGAACCAGGACATCCAGCCTGGCCTGTCGGCGGGGAACGTCCCTAGCGACTTCTTCGCCAACGAGAACGTGAGGAACGCTTTCATCTTCTCAATGGACCGGGACGCTTTGATCTCGAGCTACTTCGGGATCGACATGCCCAGGCCGAACGGGCCGATACCTCAGGGTATGTGGGGCTATCCCAACTGGCCGACCCAAGGGCTAAACCTGAGCCTTGCAGGATTCCTATTGGGCCAAGCGACAAATCCAGGGACAGGCCACTCATGGGCAGAGGACGGCTTCCACATCGTGTTCTACTACAATTATGGGAACCTCTATCGCGAGTCCCAATTCAACGTATGGAAGGCTGGTCTGGAAAGCCTGACGGACCTGGGCTATGTCACGGGAGAGATAACCGTGGACGTGGTGGGCCTCGATTGGCCAGTATTCCTCGATGCCCGTAGCTCCGGGGCGTTGGCCGTGGCTTCTAATGGTTGGATTTGTGACTATGCTGACCCAGACAATTTCGTCAGCGCTCACATTCGCAGCGGGGGACAGGTTGCTTCCCAGTTCCACATCAGCGACGGTCCGTTGGACGCGCTGGTGGACGCCGCGGCGCAGGAAATGGACAAGAGCGTCAGGACCGCCCTATATGAGAGCATTGCCATTGACGCCTGTCAGAAGGGGCTATATCTCTGGATGTACCAGGATATGTCGTGCATGATATCGCAGGCCTGGGTGTACGGGCTCGACATCAACCCGATGCTCAACGGCCAGGACTGCAATGTCTACTACTACGACATGACTTGGGACCCTCAGCTTCCTAGCGCGCCCGTATCTTTGACGGCGACTGCTGTCGTGGATCACATCGACCTGAGCTGGGAGTCCCCCTCGTCCTCTGGGAGCTTGCCGGTTGCGTCGTATTACATCTACCGCGGCCAGGGCGGATCTCCAGTACTCCTGACTTCGGTTTCGGCAGGGCCGGGATCGGACTATCTGTACCAGGACTACTCTGCGCTGCCGGGGGTGGCATACACCTACTACGTGAGCGCCTTGAACCAGCTAGGCGAGAGCGAGTGGAGCGACCCGGCACAGGCATCCCTGGTCGTCCAGATGACCATTGACATCAGCCCGTACCAATATCCCAACGTCATTGTCCTTGGAAGCAAGACCATCATCAAGGTGGCCGTATTCGGCTCGGAGAAGTTCTGCGCGCTTAACATCGACCGCAAGTCGGTCAGGTTCGCGGGCGCCGCGCCCATCGCCTGGTGGATTACCGACATGAACAGGGACGGCTTTGGCGATTTAGTGTTCTGCTTCAAGGTCTCGTCCTTGAACTTGGACCAATGGAGCACCTCGGCGACCTTGACCGCGAAGACGTTCGATGGCGGGTCTTGGAGCGCATCGGACTCCGTCATGGTGGTGGTAAGGGCCTCGATGTGGTTGCCCTGACCGATGAAAACAGGCCTTCATCGAAGGCCTTACTTTCCTTTCTTTCTGATTTTTTCGATTGAGCCCTGCCTCAATATTTCTCAACGATCAGGCGGCACTTGGGGCATCTTTCGGCCTTGATGTGGACGATCCCCCAGAGATTTGATTCGTAGATCCTCTCTCCCCCCACTCCGATCCGGGAGAGCGAGTTGATCTCCTTCCTCCATTTGACGCCGGAGACCAAGCTTTCCGTCTCGATCCACCCTTCCTCCATCGGCTCGCTGCAAGAGGGGCACTTCATGGCAGAGCCTTATCCCCTTACTGGATATTTATAATGAGGACATATTCGACGCTTCTTTCGACCCTGGCTCACCTATGGAAGCCCGCGGACCAAAGAACACGCTATATAGGCTTGCTTATCGGCGGAACGATTGAACGCTGGATATTTATTAATATGAAGTTGACCAAGAAAGAAGGATGAGGAATAAGAAACGATGAAGAAGAGATTCGATACAGAAAGGCATGCGGCATTATCTAAAGCGATAATGAAGAAGATCGGTGTAAAGAAGGATGCAGCGGACGAGCTTGCCATGCGCATCCTTAACTATTTCGGCTACGGCGAGGAGGTCATAGACAATGCGCTGGACCAAGAGGACAGGAGGCTGTTCTACTTCCTCCAAGACGTCTCCCTGCTAAAGACGGCCTGGGAGGAGGCCATACTTCCCAGCGGGCGCACCTGGCGCATCTTCTATTGGTATCTGAACGTCGAGAGCATCGAGGAGAGCTCGGATGAGATCGAGGACGCCAAGCAAGAAACGGGGTTGTACGACGCGCTCCCTCAGGGCGTCTGGTCCCGCGACGAGATAAGGGAAGAGAGCTCCTGAGCAATCCCTTACCGCTTTCTTTTTACTCGACTCGCTCATACCTTGGACTGGTAACATGCAGCCTCGGAAGATACTCGTCGTGGTCATGGATGGCCTGGGCGACAGGGCGGTCAAAGAGCTTCATTGGAAGACGCCGCTCCAGTCTGCCAACCGCCCCAACCTTAACTGGTTCGCTGAGCATGGGGCTACTGGCATAATCGATATTATAGGGCCGGGAGTGAGGCCAGGTAGCGACACCTCCCACCTCGCTATTTTGGGGTATGACCCGTACCAGGTCTACACAGGAAGAGGACCATTCGAGGCCGCAGGTACCGGATTGGTCGGAGAGAGGGGGGACGTAGCCTTCCGCTGCAATTTCGCCACGGTGGACCAGAACATGGTGGTAGTAGATCGACGCGCTGGACGGATCAAGGAGCCGGATACCACCATGCTGGTGGAATCCCTCTCGGGGATGAGCGTGGACGGGGTGGAGATAGTGGTGAAGGAGGCCACGGAGCATAGGGCGGTGCTCCTTCTCCGCGGAAAAGGGCTCTCTGCGAAGGTGTCCGACGTCGACCCTCATACCGAGACGAAGATCCACGAGGCCCAGGCATTGGAGCACGAGGCCAAGAAGACCGCTAAGGTGGTCAACCATTTCGTGCAACGTTCCTACGAGCTGCTCAAAGACCATCCCGTCAACCAGAGGCGCAGGAGAGAGGGCAAGCCGCCCGCCAACATCCTGCTGCCAAGAGGGGCGGGGGTATTCCCCGACATCCAGCCCTTCGAGGAGCGCTACCGTATGACCGGGGCCTGCGTCGCTGGCGTCTCCCTGATAAAGGGGATATGCAGGGTGTGCGGCCTGGATGTGATCGAGGTCGAGGGCGCGACCGGTGGATTGGATACGGACATGGTGGCGAAGGCGAAGGCCGCCATTCGCCTATTGGACACGTATGACTTCGTGCTAATGAACGTCAAAGCCGCCGACGTGGCCTCCCACGATGGCGACGCAGATCTCAAGGTGAAGGTCATCGAACGCCTGGACGAGATGGCCGGCATCATACGCTCAGATATGCCGGAGGGAACGGTGGTCGCCTTCTTGGCCGACCATTGCACCCCTATAGAGGTCAAGGATCATAGCGGGGATCCCGTACCCCTCCTGATCTATTGCCAGGGAATGGTCAGGGACGCGAACGCCAGCTACGACGAGGCCTCATGTGCGCACGGCGGCCTGGGAAGACTGCGGGGCAAGGACGTGCTGCCCATACTCATCGATAAGGCGGGCAGATCGGAGAAGTTCGGGGCCTAGTGGTCGGCGTAAAAGAAGATATAGCGCGAAGCCTCATGCAGCAACGTGAAGTATTGCTATTGTCCAGCGTGCAACCGGCTTCAGAAGTGGAACTGGTATTCCAGGAAAGTCTGCGAGAGTTGTGGCCGGGAATGCGTGATCTTCGACGTCAAGAGATCTGTTTTTGGCGCCTTGATGTACGCATTCAGCGCCATAGCGGTGATCCTGATCATACTGCATGCCTCCTGGTACACGCTGGGCCTCGAATGGGCATCATTCTACTCGAGCGTGCCTAGCGACACCTCGACCTGGTTGATCTTTGGCCTGATCTTCCTGGCGATCGTGTGCACCTTCCTGGACCTGGCGAAGGCGGAGAAGAGGGCCCAGGAGAGGGTCCGGAGAGGCATCAACAGACCGAAATAGGCTACGAACGCCACGCCCTCAGGATGAGATCATACCTCCCATCGTTCTCTCCTGACCCCCCGATCGTGGAAGCGAAAACCTCCGCTCCAATCGTGCTCGCATTGGAGCTCACCAGTACTTGACGCGTCTCGCCGCAGATGACAATCCATTCGAAGCCCCATCCAGATCCGAGAAGGCCGGCGATCATGGCTCTGGCCTGGGTCATGGCCCATTCCGGCAAGCCTACGTATTCCCCGCCAGCCTGCAATTGTATGAGCGAGGTGATCTCGACGCAGGGAGCGCCTTCCTCGTAGCCCTCGTCGTCCGGCAACCTTAGCGTTATCGAGGCGATGACGGCGTGCGTCCTGTCGACCAAGACCTGCCAGTCATCATCGGACATTTCCCAGCCATCGTTGGAGTTGCCTACAAGGAAGGTACCTAAGGCAATCATCGCCAGAAGGAAGAGGAACGCGTCCATGATAGAGGCAAGCGCCCGTCTGTCGTTCTTTCGTCCCTTCACCAGACCACGACCTTCAGGACCGCCGCCTTTACCTCCGGACCTTCCTCGACGAAGTCGATCGGCACTCTTGACGAGTAGCAGGTATCGACCGCATCTGGAAGATTTCCAAATGAGATCAGCGCACGGTCCTCTGGTACCGGGCCAAGGACGTGGATCTCGACCCTCATACCCATCGCCTCGACCGGCTCCCAGG